>CAYXQH010000048.1:0-17352 GCA_964467425.1 uncultured Saprospiraceae bacterium | reverse complement strand
CCAGCATAAAAAGTCATCAACTCTTCATTTTTAGAAATACTGACAGAGGAAATATCTGCGCCTTCAATTGTTGGAAAAGCTACTTCTTTTCCAGTTTCCATATTTAGAATGCTCAGATCATTTTTACCATCTGCATTTACACCGACGATTCGATATTTTCCAGTTTTCGAAAAGTAAGCATAAGAGATATCCCAATCTTTTTTCAAGACTTCTTCATGCGTCCCATCAGCGATGTTATATTTTTTCAAATATTTAAATTCCGAACCATTGTCCGTAGTGTAGTATAATTCTTTGCTATCAACACTAAAGTCATTAGGGAAATATCCTGCTTGCTCTTCAGAGATTTTTTTCATATCCTTCGTAGCTACATCATAAAGAAACATGTCAGAATCGTTGGTGTTGATCGACTTCGAAAAGGCAATATATTTTTTGTCATTAGAAATGCCTCCAAAGTCATAACCCAAATCATTTTGATAAATTAAGGTAGATCCGAAATTTTCAATATTCATTTCATAGATGTCCATAAACTGAGGATTCCTTTTATTACATCCATAATAAAAACCAGAGTAATCATGGTTCCATCCATACATCGATGCACGAGCACCTTCATCAGGAGTGAGATCTTCTACGCTTCCATCTTCTTTTCTTAAAAAGATATGATAAATCTCATCACCATCATTATCTGAAGCATAAAGGATACGATCATCATTTGGAAAGAAAGACATTGGGCGTACTGTTCCTTCGGATTTAGTCAGCGCAGTTTTTTCACCACCACCAATAGGAATCGTATAAGCATTATACGTTCCGGAGATATTTGAACCAACTAATAGTTTGGAGTAATCGTGGGAGAAGGAACTCCCAAAAATACCTTCATTGTCCATAAATTGCTCAATGGTGTATTTTTTTACATTTTTTGGTGGAGTATCAGTACTAACATCGGATTTGCATCCCCAAATGCATAGTGAAAGGCATAAAATAAAGAGGGTTTGTTTCATGATTATAGGAGTTTCAGTTAAAGAAATGCTGATTTTCAGTGTGAAAATAGCGAAAAGAACAGCGTTAACGTTAGGAAAGTCTATAAAGGATAGTTGTTTTTATACGAATGGAGCTTAAAAAGGGGCTTAAAACGAAAAAAACCCAACGAACACCTTGATTCGCTAGGTTTTAAGTTCCCCTGCGAATAAATTCACAAGGTTGCCTCCTATTTCCTAGTTTTCAAATCCTCCAAATATCGTTCCAATTCTACTTCATCGTAAACTAAAACCTCTCTGGCTTTGCTTCCTTCGCTTGGTCCGACAATGCCCAAAGCTTCTAATTGATCCATAATTCGACCTGCTCGATTGTATCCGAGCTTGAGTCTTCTTTGAATCATGGAAGTGGATCCATGTTGGTTTTGAACGACTAATCGAGCTGCATCCTGGAAGTTATCATCTAGTTCAGACATTTTGAGTTGTCCGCCTAGCTTAGAGCTGTCATCATCTCCATGGAACTCAGGAAGGAAATATGGCATTGGATATCCTGGCTGATTATGAATATAATCTAATACTTTTTCAACTTCTGGTGTATCAACAAAAGCACATTGCAGACGAATAATATCACTACCATAAGACAATAGCATATCTCCACGACCAATCAATCGGTCAGCACCTCCACCATCCAGAATGGTTCTGGAGTCAACTTTAGCCGTTACTTTATAAGCGATACGTGCCGGGAAATTCGCTTTGATTACCCCGGTAATAATATTTACAGAAGGACGCTGTGTCGCAATAATTAAGTGAATCCCTACTGCACGAGATAATTGTGCCAGACGACCAATCGGAAGTTCGATTTCTTTACCAGCGGTCATGATTAAATCGGCAAACTCATCAATGACCAAAACAATAAAAGGCATGAATTTGTGCCCGTTATTTGGATTCAATTTTCGATCAACAAACTTTTTATTATACTCTCTAATATTTCTTGCCTGTGCTTTTTTCAATAAATCATAACGCGTTTCCATTTCGATGATCAACGAATTCAGCGTATGTACCACCTTGGTAGTATCCGTTACGATCGGTTCATCGAGGCCAGGAAGATAAGCAAGGAAATGATTTTCAATTCGAGCATAAGGGAAAAGCTCTACCTTCTTCGGATCGATTAATACAAACTTAATCTGAGAAGGGTGTTTCTTATATAAAAGTGACATGAGAATCACATTGATCCCAACCGATTTACCTTGTCCGGTTGCACCTGCAATCAGCAAGTGAGGCATCTTCGCAAGGTCAGCAACAAAGACCTCATTAGAAATGGTTTTTCCAAGACCAATAGGTAGATCCATTTTAGCCCGTTTGAATTTATCATTCATCAGGACTTCTTTGAGTGAAACGATTTGCTTGTTTTTATTTGGTACCTCAATACCGATAGTTCCTTTTCCTGGGATTGGCGCAATAATACGAATTCCAAGGGCCGCTAAACTCAGGGCGATATCGTCTTCGAGGTTTTTAATTTTAGAAATACGAACGCCTGGTGCGGGAACAATTTCATAAAGCGTTACCGTCGGACCAATCGTCGCTTTTATTTTTACAATCTCAATTTTGTAATTGAGTAAGGTCTCAATAATTTGATCTTTGTTTTGTTCTAACTCCGCTCGATCAATCTCTACCTTTTGTTCGTGATAGTCCTCTAATAAAGCTAAAACAGGGTTTTCGTAACTAGAAAGCTCCAACGTTGGATCGTAAGGTTCGCTATGATCGACGTTACCAGTTGCGATTTGTGTTTCAGGAACTGCATTATCTTTTGCTTGTTGCTGTTGCTCTGGTTTTGAAATCTCAAGATTAGACTCGCCAGGTTTTATAGCCGATGGTTTTTCGCGATCTTTTTTTCCAAGCTCAAAAGAAAGTTGTCCCTTTTTGAGCGGATTATGCGATTCTTCTTTCGGAGTCGATTCGACAGTTGGTGAGCTTGATGCATCAGTTGACGGTGCTCCAGGAGTATCTGTAACTACTTCAAATGTATTTTCTTTTAAAGTCTGATTGGTATCTCTTTTCTCTCGGGGGCGTAGTGTATTTGCAGGAAGCGGTGCATGCTCTTCCAGGGTTCTTGGCTTCACTTTTTTCTTTGGTCGGCGACCGCTGATTAATCCTTGGAAATATTCTTTGACTTCGGTTAAAACACCA
The DNA here is from genome assembly GCA_964467425.1 of uncultured Saprospiraceae bacterium. Taxonomy (GTDB): domain Bacteria; phylum Bacteroidota; class Bacteroidia; order Chitinophagales; family Saprospiraceae; genus JAHDHW01. The sequence continues at coordinate 14,197 of CAYXQH010000048.1, read as the reverse complement.
CCAAAGGTAAGTTCATTAAAGTTTGGATTGAACGACCAAACCGCTAATCCGATTCCAACAAAAAGAATTAAAACGGTAAGTCCAATTGTTCCTACAAAATTGATTAGCCAACTCGTAACGCCTTTTCCAAACTCACCGCCCCAATTAAATTCTGATGATTGAAATAAAAAAGCTAGAAGTATGGAGCTTGCCAATAAAATCCAGAAACTTCTCCAAAGCATTGGGATATGCTCTTTGAAAGGCGCTCGTTTTATACGGCCCATACCTAGATACACCAAAGCAGGAATGAAAATAAAAGAAGCAATTCCAAAGCCCCAATAGATAAACATATTTGAGGTGATCGCACCAAGGCGACCCAACCAATTTGCCATTTCGATATCGCCTTTAAAAAACAATCCCCAGGAGTGTTGTAATACTCTGTCCTGATCGACTTGCCACGTAAATAAATAGGAAGTGAAAGCGATGAAAAGATAAAGTGCGAGAAATAAACAAAGGACTCCTACTAACTTAGGGATACGTTCGTCATTAATTCCCATCTTCAAAGAGAGCTGTTTCTTACCGGTACTCCTTTTTTTAGCCATACCTAAATTTGTTCTTATCGAGCCTAGCGGCTCGTTTTAGTGTTTCTATAGTATTTTGCGAATTCAGAAATTGAAAAATAACCAAAATTCGTGTTATTCCTACAAAATTAATCAATATCCATTGGATTTACGCAATTATTGGTAGACGATATTTGATCGTTTGTCAATAATGTGATGACCTGAGATAATTTTTTTGGTGATGATAAGCTAAGATTACGTCAAAAATCAGAAGAAGGTTCCCTAAATTGGTTTTAGAAATACAGAAATTAGCTTTTTTCCCGTTTATGCTCTTTTAAATAAACCACCTGAATGATAGTGTTTTTCGTTTGGTGTATTTTTTTTATTTTCGATTTCTAAAACGTAAAAAATGTTAAGAGAGAAGGATAAGTAGCATTCTTATGTTGAATTAATTTAAAATTAAATCTACATTTAACACTTCGTAGAAGAAAAAATTCATGTAATAGTTACTATTTTTGCGCTTCGACAATCTTAATAAACACCCATTAGTCCAATAAAAGCAGAGAACTATGCTGAAATTAAAGCCAGTTGAGCGGAGATCGGATTTAACACGTGAGTCATTTGCGAAAGACTTTCTAGCAGATATCCGCCCTGTTGTTTTTACAAACCTGATGGATAGCTGGCCAGGAAAGAAAAAGTGGACCATTGACTTTTTTAAAGAAAAGCATGGAGATTTGATGGTACCTGTATATGAAACGAATGTTACTCATTTTGGAGAGGGGTACATGGAACCAAGAGGAAAAATTCGTTTTAAAGAGTATCTTGATATTATTGAAAAGGGGCCTACCAAGCTGCGGATGTTTCTTTTCAATATTTTCCGACATGCTCCAGATCTATGTAAAGATTTTTCCAATTTCAATATCATGGATGGTTTTTATGACAGCTTTCCCTACATGTTCTTTGGAGGAGAGGGATCTACTGTGACCTTACATTATGATGTTGATTTATCTCATGTTTTTCTAAATCAGATACATGGTAGAAAAAGAGTGGTTTTAATTCCACCGCAATTCTCAAAAGCTATTTACCAGCACCCTTTCACTGTTGCAAGCTATATTGATGTCAATAATCCGGATTATGAAACATTCCCTGCTTTAGAAAAAGTCTGGGGTTATGAATGTGTTTTAGAACCCGGCGAAACTCTTTTCATGCCGAGTGGGCATTGGCATTATATTGAATATCTTGACGGAGGCTATTCTATTAGTCTTCGTGCGAATGAATCAGTGATGAGGAGAGTTAAAGGATATTTTAATATTGCACGTCATTATGTTGTTGACAAGGGGATGAATAAAATAATGGGAGAAAAATGGCTGGAGACAAAAAAACGAATAGCTAAAAAAAGAGCGGAAGAAGAAATGTATATCTAGATCGATAAAAAATACTTCCTTATAAATGAAAACCTGCGTTTCGAAAAGATCGCGGGTTTTTTTGTAAAAAATACTACAATGAAAATTTCCGTTGAAATCAGTATGTATCCGCTCACTCAAAATTATGAACCGCCTATTCTTGCATTTTTAGAAGATTTAAACCTTCATAAAGGAATAGAAGTCCAAACAAATGGAATGAGTACGCAGTTGTTTGGTGACTATGATATAGTCATGGGGATTTTAACGAAGGATATTAAAACGGCCTTTGAAAAAGAGGATAAAATATCAATGGTGATGAAAATTTTGAATTTAGATACTTCAGGATATAGCAAGGGAAGCTCTTAAACTTTTACTAAATTTACTTACAATTTGGATTTTTTGAAGTTTTCTTCTCATTTTGCTTCTTTACAAAACAAATAAAAGCTGTGGAACCCAGGAAGACAGATGAACTGCTCACTCTACAATTGAAAGCCAATGACCAGTCGGCTTTTCAGCAGGTTTTCCATCAGCACTATTCCAATGCATGCAAAGCGATCCGTCGATTTATTCGAGACAACAGCACGGTCGAAGACCTGGCTCAAGAGGTATTTGTTCGATTTTGGGAACGAAGAGATCGAATCGAAGTGAAGACGTCGATTGGCGCTTATATCCATCGAATGGCGATCAATGAGGCACTTTCTTTTCTTAGAAAGCAAAAGAGATTTCAACAAGATGATATTGATAATTTTAATTTTGCGGATAAAGAATCCAGCACAATACAGGTGATGGAAGGGGAAGAGTTAAAAGTGAAGATCAAAAATGCCATTGATTGTTTACCTCCAAAATGTAAAGCAATTTTTCTTTTAAGTCGTCATGAAGAGATGAGCTATAGAGAAATTGCTGAAAAATTGGAAATTTCAATCAAAACCGTTGAGAATCAGATGAGTAAAGCGTTGAGAGTGATGCGTGAACAGCTGAAAGATCATCTTCATTTGATGATAATTATGGGTTTTGGTGGTTGGTTTTGGTAAAAACTAAGATGAATTTTATTTTTTTAAGATTTTTTTAATAAAAATCCCCATACGAATAGGGGTAAGATGTTTAAAAAGCATCTTTAGTATAGAAAAGGGTTTTTAAAATGGATGATAAGTACATTTCTTTAATTGCGAAATACCTGTCTGGTGATTTGCCGGGAGAGGAGCGTGAGGTACTTTTTGAGCTGGTAAACAGTTCCGAAGAGCATAAAGCCTATTTTGAAGAAATGCAGCAACTTTGGGATTTAAGTGCAGAGGAAGAAGAAGAGGATTTTGATGTGGATACCGATGTCGCTTGGAAAAAAGTTTCTAGTCGGATAAACCCTGTTCAAACTCAGCCAGTAGTTAAAGAAAGTGCAAAAGTATTTAGACTTGGGCAACTTCTAAAAATTGCTGCTGTCCTTGTAGGTGTATTCGGAGCTTTTTGGTTGTACAATAATTTAGGTGAAACGACACCTCAATTTGCAAGCTATGAAACCTTTGAAAAAGAAAGAAAAGAAGTTACGCTACCAGATGGCAGTACTGTTTGGTTGAATGAAAATTCAAAATTAAGCTATGAAGAATCATTCGAGCCAAGAATTGTTGAATTAGAAGGAGAAGCGTTTTTTGATGTAAAACATTTGGATGAAAATCACAAATTTGAAATCAAAAGCGGTAATGCGAGAACGACGGTCTTAGGAACTTCTTTTAATGTTCGTGCTTATCCGGAAGAAGAAGAAGTGGAAGTGACAGTTGAGACGGGGAAGGTACTTTTTGAAGAAAACGAAAGTAAAAAAGTAGAAAAGAAAGTTACGCTAATTGCAGGTGAGGCAGCGGTGTATAAGAAAAAAGAAGCCGATGTAGTGAAAGTGGAAAAGGTTACAGCTAATGCGGATGCCTGGAAAACGAAAAAAATGATTTTTCAAAATGCGCCACTTTCTGAAGTATTAAAAACAATGGAGCGGTATTTTGATGTAGAGATTGAAGTAGCAAACGAAAATATTTTAAACTGCCCATTTGATGGCAAATATCCTAACCCGGATATTAAAGCACTAATAGGAATTTTAGAATTTTCTTTAGATCTTGAAGTAAATCAGAACGAGAACAAACTCATCTTCTCTGGAGAAGGATGTGAGTAAACACAGATCGGGGGATAAGATTTCTATTGAATAGAGATTTTAGCTTTTGATTGCTCTAATTATGTTTAAACGCCTAGTTTTAAATATCCTCTTTTTCTCTTTTGTCTCAACCATGTTTGGACAGATGGTAGATATGGGGCAACCCATTACATTAAATTATCGCAATGTCCGGCTTGGTGATGCTATCCAAGATATTAGCACTCGCTACAATATTAACTTTTCTTACAGTCGGCATTATATTCCAATGACAAAGCGTATTGATCTCCGAGTAGAAAGCCAACCGCTTTTCTCTACCTTGGATAGATTATTTGAAGGCACCAATGTTATCTATGCGAACATTGGAGATCAAGTGGTATTGAAAAAAGGGAAAACACCAGAAGTAATTCCGGAAGTATATGGATCTATTGAGCCTCCAATGCGAGCTATTGATCGAAAGGAAGAACCTGAAGAAGTTTTTACGGCTTCTAATTTACCGTATAAGGATGTCGAAAGTACTCCAGTATTGGTAAAATATAATTATGGAATTCCGAAAGTGATTTCTGATATGAATGAACCTGAAGACATCGATCCGAATAAATATTATGTGGAGGCTCCAGAACATGAACCGGACTTTAGCGATGTTACTGCACAAGTTTCGCTTGTTCCAAGGTTGGGAACGAATATGAATGATGACCCGGACGAAATAACGAATAATCTTTCTTTAAATGTTTTAGGTGGAGAAAACGGAGGAGTAGAAGGTGTAGAGGTGGGTGGTTTGTTTAATAAGGTGAAGAATGATATGAATGGAGTACAAGTCGCTGGTTTATTTAATACCGTTGGCGGCGATGTCGGGCCAAGTGTTTTAATTGATGGCGATGGAGAAAAATCTTTGGGAGTTCAAGTTGCAGGCTTGGTCAATTCGGCAGATAATGTAGAAGCGATACAATGTGCGGGTTTAGTCAATAAAAATAAAGGAGACTTTAGAGGCGTTCAATTTGGTGGATTAACTAATATCGTAGGTGGAGATGCGGAAGGTGTACAATTTAGTTTTTTATCCAACTTTAATGGTGGAGATGCTGAAGTCCAAGTCGCAGGAATTACCAATATTGCAGATGATGTAAAAGGAACACAAGTGAGTGCAATTTTTAATCGTGCAGAAAAGGTAGATGGCGTTCAATTTGGACTTATTAATGTTTGCGATACCGTGACGGGGGCTTCGATTGGTTTATTGAACTTTGTTAAAAAAGGCTATAATCAATTTGAAGTTGGAGGAAGTGAAACCATGTACGGAGAGGCTGCTGTCCGTTTTGGAAGTCGTCGGTTTTATAATATTATTCAGTTTGGAACTCAATTTGAAAATGGTACGAACAGCTTAGGATATGGAATAGGAACGGTGCTTGATTTTGAACCAGAAAATAAATGGCAGTCGAATGCCGAAGTTGTCCTTTCCTTTGTTATTGAAGATCGTTTAAATATGCTTTTCCAACTCCGATATACCTGGGAGTATAAAATGGCAAAAAGATCAAGTATTTATTTTGGCCCTACACTTGATTTGCAATTAGCCCGGTTTACAACTTTAGATACGCAGGATCCTCTTCCTGATTCAGATATCGCACCTTATTATCTCTTCCATAATAATAACAATCAAACCATTAACAGAGAATATTACATGAAAGGCTGGATTGGCTTCCGTGCTGGAATTCGGTTTGGTAGAAATTAATCTCTTATTCATTTCTTTACTTTGTACGCTAACCTAAGGTGAAAATTTCACATCTATTTTCAAACCATTCTTAGCTCTTCCCATTTAAGGGTTTGGGGATGAATTTTAGCTTTAAGCTTGGTGCATATTTTTTTTAAAAAAAATGATATTTAAATAGGGGGGGGATCTATTTAATGCATCTTATAAGTGTAAGTCATTTAGTAAGAATTAAAAGTATAAATATGAAAAAGTTAGTTGTTGTATTATTAGCACTTTGTTGTACTTCAGTTGTTTTAGAAGCGCAACGTACGGAAACACTTTTTGGACGAGCACGATCAATAGGAGCTTTCGGTGGACCAATTATAGAGTATCATTATTCTGGAAATGATGTAGACATCCTAGCGGGTGGTGGTGGCGCTCTAATTATCAATAATTTTTGGATTGGAGGCTATGGCGTAGCAAGTGCGCCTTCTTCAGTATTTGATATTCCAGATATTCGTTCACTTGATTTTGCTCATGGTGGACTCTGGTTGGGTGGAACCTATAAAAAGCATAATTTGATTCACTTTTACTCTAGTGTAAAACTTGGATGGGGAGCTGTAGGATTAGAATTTGATGATGATGATTTTGACTATTTAGACGATGTTTATGTTGTGCAGCCTGAAGCAGGATTAGAAGTAAATGTGTTTAGATGGTTCCGTGTTGCAGGAACTGCCAGCTATCGCTTTGTAGATGGAATAAGTACAAATGCTGGAATTGACCCAGATCGATTTGATGGACTAGGATTTAACTTGGCATTCCGATTTGGATTCTTTGGAAGTGGCGGAAGTAAATGGAGAAACAGAGATGGAGGTGATTGGGATTAAGACAGAGGTGAGAGGTGAGGAGTGAGTGAGTGAGTGAGTGAGTGAGTGAGCAAGCTCGTTGAAGTCATATGAAGCGAAGGGTTCAACGAGCTGAATAAGTAAGGTGTCAAAGGTCATAGCGTTATAAGATTTTACCAAAATTATTTTATTGTTTTTTATTGGAAATGGCAGTTCATTTCCCTGGCGATCGTTTGCTTAAAGTTTTATAAAAGAATCACATTAAAAAATTTTAAACGGAAAATTATGAAAACGATACAAGTAAAGCTATTTAAAAAATCACTTTTCCTTTTTTTACTAATAGGTCTAACAATAAATACTCAAGCGCAGGATTTAGTACAGACAGTAAAAGGAAAAGTCATCGATGCGGATTCTAAAATGACATTGATCGGCGTAAATGTTTTAATAAAAACAGAAGATCAAATGATTGGAGGAACAACTGATATTGATGGACTCTTCAAAATTAAAGACGTACCTGTTGGGAGACATGATATTGAAGTCTCTTACATTGGTTATGAGCCAGTAATGATGAATGCAATCCCATTGTCATCTGGTAAGGAATTATTTTTGAACGTCGAAATGACGGAATCTACGCTTGATTTGAAAACCGTCGTTGTCACTGCTAAACATGATAAAACTAAAACCATCAATGAGATGGCGACAGTTAGTGCACGATCATTTTCTGTTGAAGAAACCAGTCGGTATGCTGCTGCGATGTATGATCCTTCTCGAATGGTACAAAATTATGCAGGAGTAACTATTTCAGGAGGTTCCAGTGATTTATTTAATGAGATTATTGTTCGAGGAAATTCTCCTCGTGGCGTTCTTTGGAGATTAGAAGGAATTGAAATACCAAATCCTAATCACTTTGGGAGTATGGGGAATTCGGGAGGAGCGATCAGTATGTTGAGTAGCAGTACACTGAGTAATTCAGATTTTTATACGGGCGCTTTCCCTGCTGAGTTTGGAAATGCAACTTCTGGTGTTTTTGATTTGAATATGCGAAATGGAAATAATGAAAAAAATGAGTACGCTTTTATGTTTGGCGCACTTGGTGTTGAGTTTGCTGCAGAAGGACCGTTTTCAAAAAAATCTAGAGCATCTTATTTGATCAATTACCGATATTCTACTTTGTCTCTTTTAGAAGCTGTCGGATTGAACCCCGCAGGTGACGTATTGCCAAAGTACCAGGATTTATCGTTTAAAATAAATGTACCTACTAAAAACGCTGGTGTCTTTTCACTCTTTGGTTTGGGTGGAAAAAATACCGCAACCTTTGCAGCGGTAGCAGATTCTTTAGCCTGGGATGACGAAGATGATAAGTATGGGTTTACAGAAAATCAAACGGTAGGAACAATCGGCCTTTCTCATAAATTTATATTGACTGATAAGAGTTATTTAAAAACAGTAGCAGCAGCTTCTCATGAAGCCTATGTAGATGATTACTATTACTATGATGAAAAAGATAATTATAATAGAGTAGTAGATGAAGAAAATAGATTTGACAATAATACATTTCGAATCACCTCAACTTACACGAATAAACTGAATTCAAAAAATACAATTAGAGCAGGGTTTATCTTGAGCCATATGAGCTATGATTTTAATTCTCTGATCAATGAGGATGATGTGTTGACGACCTATCTCAAAAATAAAGGAGATACACAGATGTTTCAATCTTTTGTGCATTGGAAACATCGATTTGATGATAAATTAACAATGAACGCAGGCGCGCATTATACGCGATATTTTTTAAATGGCAACCAATCTATCGAACCACGTCTAGCATTAAAATATCAATACAACCCTAGGGAGTCAATCAGTGCTGCGGTCGGTATTCATAGTAAGCCAGAACATGTTGCTTTTTACCTGGTGGAAGAGTCATTTGGTAACCAACAAAGAAAAACGCCAAATAAAAATTTAGATATCGTGAAGTCCATGCATGCCGTTTTGGGATACGATCGAAAGATTGGAGACAACATGCGTCTAAAAGCAGAAGTTTATTACCAACACCTTTATGATGTTCTAGTGGATAAAGATTCTGCAGGTATTGGTTCAATCGTAAACGTCGCAGATATCTGGGATATCTTGGGAGGTGGTGAAGCAGACAATAGCGGGACAGCAAGAAACTATGGTCTTGATCTTACTGTCGAACGATTTTTTAATGATGGTTATTATTTTATGTTTACCGGCTCCTTATTTGATTCAAAATATAAAGCGAAAAATGGTAAAACGTATAACACCCGTTACAACTCTAATTACCAGATGAATCTCTTGGGAGGAAAAGAATTTAAAGTAGGTAAAAATAAGAACAGTACATTCGGGATTAATGGAAAAGTACTCTTTGCAGGTGGAAACAGAGTTACGCCAATCGATCTGGATGCTTCGATTACAAAAGGAGAAACGGTTTGGGAAAGAGAACGCTTTTTGGAAGGACAAGCCCCTGCTTATTTTCGATTTGATATTGGTTTAAAATATAAGATCAATAAAAAAAGAATGACACATACAATTGGAATTGATGTTCAAAATGTATCGAATCGTCAAAATGTAGATTTCTCCGTTTTTGATTCTGGTTCGAATACGATTAGGGATTACTATCAAACAGGTTTGTTTCCAAATTTTAATTACAGAATAGAATTTTAAAAAAAAAACTTCCTCGGGAAATATTTATTCACGGACTCTTGAAGGAGACCACAAAAATTAAAAGTTATGATTAGGAATTATTTGTTTTTCACAGCATGTCTTATTTTATTTTTAGGTACTAGTTGCGGTTTGGCTGATGATGAAGGATTGTTTGATTGTGTCGATGGGAGCGGCGATTCCATCTCTCAAGAACTAGACCTGGATGATTTTTCAAAAATCAAATTAACAATTGCTGCAGATGTTTACCTCACGCAGGGCGATGTCCAAAAGGTCGAGGTCGAAGCACCGCAGAACGTTATCCATGAACTAGATTTGGATATACGAAACGACACCTGGGAGATTGAATTTGATGAATGTGTCAAAAATTATGAGGACATGAAAATCTATATCACGATCCCGGAAATCAAAGAATTAAATATCTCTGGTTCTGGAACAGTCTATGGAGAAAATGATTTTAATATTGAAGATCTAAAAATACGAATCTCCGGTTCTGGTGATATTGATATTTTCGCAGAGATGAAAGATTTAGATGCGAAAATCACAGGTTCTGGCAAGGTTAAATTAGGAGGTACAGGAGACAAATTGGAATTGAATATTTCAGGTTCTGGTGATTATCGTTTATTTGATATGATTGCTGAAGATGTAGAGGTGAAAGTATCGGGCTCAGGTGATACGGAAGTAACCGCGAATGATGAGTTGGATGTAGATATTAGTGGAAGTGGCGATGTTTATTATAAAGGAGAGCCAGAGTTGAGAACGGATATTTCAGGGAGTGGCGATGTGATCGATGCGAATTAGGCCCTCGCTGCCCTCGGGAATGATGGTTCTACCTTCGGTGGAAAATGATAGATTCAGCTTCGCTGAATAATGATAGATCCCGATTGAAAATCGGGATAGTGATGGTTTGCCTGGGGCAAAAGTATTTGGTTCACCTTTCCGACGAGTCTGATATGACTATCGGTCTGATGACTCCTACAGTCGTATCAGACTCGTCAGAGAATCATCAGACCGGTGAAAATTTGAAGAGAGCGTTTTCGACAAATAGGGTTATTGTTATTTGGTTCGCCTCTCGGGAGAGAAATATATAGGCGATGGGTTTATGAGCGAGTTGGTCTTTTAGACTACTCGCTCATTGCTCATTTATTTTTTTTGAATTTCATTTTTAAAAAATTGAAGACAACTACTCATCATTTCCTCAAATTTTGGATTGGCCCTTGGTGGCGTTTTTGGGCCATCCTTTTGTTTTTTATCTAGTTTGATATCTGCATCTAAAGGGAGTTCGGCATGGCCGATGTTTTCAGAAAGAATAAATGCGATTCCTTTCTCAACGTTTTGTTCCAATAGTTGAAAGATGCCTTGTGACATAGCTGATTCATCGTGAATAGAATGTGCCGCAAAAACAGGTTGGCTAATTTTTTTACCTTTAATTAACCTTCGGTTTTCACGAATAATCTGCCCAAGTTCTACTGCTCCGAAATTTGGAAACTTTGGATATTTATAAGGATCCCGACCAATACCTTTAATGGTACCATCGGTCATTTTGGTAATGCTTTGCAAAAATGAAAAACGACTCACTTCTTTAATAAGCTTGACATCAATAGCACCTGAAAATAAAAAAAGACCACCTTCGATGGTTTTAGAATTTCTTAGGATTTTATTCAAACTTAAAGCACCACCTGTAGAAAATCCACCAACTGAGATTCGCTTTCCAATTTGAGCAGCTACCTTTATAGCATCATCAATTTCTTCCCGCCATTTTGTATCCAGTTCAAAATCCTGCATTGCTTTGTCCGGTTCTTTTAACCCATGTCCAGGTAGCAAAGGCATTACTACATTCACTCCGATATTTAAAAAACGTTTAGCTACCGCTTCGAGATAATGGGGAGAATCGGAAAGTCCATGCGTAAGGATAATGACATCTTGGCTAACTTTTCCCTGATGGAAAATTCTGGGATAGTTACCCTTTTTTAATTTGTTGGATTTTATATAACAACAAGATCTGTTTTTTTCTAAAGCAACCATATTTGTTGTTGTTTTTCCAAGACGATTAGAATAATGCGCTTGAAAATCTTCGATTGCTTTTTGAATGTTTTTGGAGTAGTTCATACTAATTGGTATTATTGGCTTTCTGATTTAGTCTTTACTCAATTTCGCAAACCATTTGGTCATCACATTCTCTGCTGGTTTTTGTTGTGGTGTAAAATGAATGTCCTTTCGTTCGCGGTGTTTTTTTCGACCGGACTGCCATTCCCAGAAATGGACTCCGGCAAACCATTCTTTATCCCAGAAGGTTCGGAAAAAAGCTTCGTAACAATTCGCCTGAGTTTTGTAGGAAACTTTCTCATGTAATTGATCTCCATGCGATGGCCACGTCCATGGTTCTATTCCTGAATCGGAGGTGCTTTTATAACCAAGCTCCGAAAATAGAATAGGTTTTTGATACTTTTTATGTAGTTTTTCAATAGCATAAACATGCTTTTTCCATCCTTTTTTTAAGTCTCTGACACTCGGTTCCATTTTATCGGTTAGTGGAAAATAGGCCTGAATACCGATGAAGTCAAGTTGATCCCAAAAGGTTACATCGTAAACCTCCTGGTTCCAGTTAGCGGCATAAATAATTTTGCCACGATAAATTTTTCGAATATCTTTAATTAGGCTTGGCCAAAATTCCGGATGCTCTTTTACTACAGCATGCAACTCCGTTCCGATACAAAACATGTCAACCTCGTATAGGTCGCTCAGTTTCGCATAGTGAAGAATAAATTTCCGATAACTTGCTGACCATTTTCTCCAGCCTTCTGTTGTTTTTTGTGAAATATCAGATCGCCATTTTCCGGATTCAGTGCTCATCCAGATATGCGGTTTGACCATAATATAAAGTCCATGTTTTTTGAAATCCGTAATTTGGGTCATGAAGGAAGAATCTCGTCTAGTCCATTTTGTGTAATCTGAATCTCTTCTTCCAATGGTTTCGGTGTCATGATTTTTTTGGTAACCAAAAGGCACGAGCGTAATCCACTCGGTATTGGTTTTGGTGACGTCTTTAATGATTTCTGTATTCAGTTTAGTTCTTCTTCCGAAAAAATGCACCCCCCTTTGTTTTTTATCAACATCATATCGATTCTGAATGCTATCCTGTAAATTGTCAAATGAATGATCCCAGGTAAATTCAAACTCTTCAGATTGAGTATACCAATTTGAAAAGCTAAAACCTGAAAATAGTAGAAGAACGGGAATAATGATCGTAAAAGAAAATCGTTTTATAAAAGTCAATTTAGTATGATTTTTCCAGGTGTGAATTAAATACCTGATAAGCTTGAAAACACAATAAGGTAAAAATAATAAAATCCAACCAATTGGATTGCCTATGATCTCTTCTGCAACGTAAGGGAAAAAGGTTTTTAGATCACTGCTGCTTGACCCTGAGAATAGAAAAATTAACAGTATTATGAATAAAAAAACAACATAAGTGCTAAGTAGCCAAAGGCCAAGATTTTTTAATCGACTTAGGTTCATGGAATTTATTTGATTTTTTATCTAATGCCTGCTCAATTGGGAGAAGCTTTAATGTATTATTATTTTTATATTTTCGTGATTTTATAGTCTGTTGCTCTTAAAAGTGAAAATATGAAATATTCCTGGATACTTTTTGATTTAGATAATACAATTTATGATTTTGATGCTTCTTCAGCCTTTGCTTTACGCAAAACATTTGAAGCATTTGATGTGGACTATAATCAGGCAAATATCGATCTCTATCATAAAATCAATCATCAATGCTGGACCGATTTTGAAAATGGAAAGATGGATTTTAAAACCATTCGTGGAAAAAGGTTTGAATTATTTGGAGAAGCAATCAACCAATCACTTGATTCAGAAGCAATGGGCGATCGCTACCTTTATCTTTTATCTACTACAGATTTTAAAATTGACGGTGCAATTGATTTGCTGGAGGAGTTAAAACCGATATACAATCTCGCAGTAGTGACCAATGGTTTGAAAGAAGTAAAACGGCCTCAACTTTCTAAACCAGAAATTGCGCATTACTTCAAAGCAATTATTATTTCAGAAGAAGTGGGAATAGCAAAACCACATGCTGGATTTTTTGAACATACTTTTTCGGAGATTGGTCATCCGGATAAGTCAAAAGTGATTATAGTTGGGGATAGCCTTAATTCAGATATTAGAGGTGGTAATGATTATGGTATCGATACTTGTTGGTTTAACCCGAAGCAAAAAGAAAATGATACAGCGATAAAGCCAAGGTATGAAATTCAAAAGCTGAACGGATTATTCGAATTTTTAAAATAAACTATTCAGTTTTCTTCCATTTCTTTAGTTTTTGTAAATAAAAGGAGCCTCTATAATCTGCTAATAAACCAAAGATTAGCATGATTCCGGATTGTAAAGCTAATCCAACACCCGCCCCTAGAGCAAATTGATCCCATTTTCCAAATGCTCCCATAAAAACACAAAGTAAGCCAACTAGAAAGCTAACAATTTTAGCAGTTTTAAATTTTTCTTCCCCTTCCAATTTCTTTTCTAAGGGCGAGATTTCACTTTTGACAAATTTTTCAGCGTTCTTTTCAAATCGAAGTATTTGTCTTTTATCATTATTTAGCCCAAAAAAGAGTCCCCAAAATCCGCGCATCACTTGATAGATAGCAAAGCCTCCAAACATAATTAACATTCCTGCACCTAAATCTCCCCAGTAACCAATCGCAAAAAGGCCAATAGTAAAGTTTACAGTAGCAAGCGCTATCAACCAAATAGCCTCTTTAAATTCACTTTTATAGTATGATTCAATGTGGTTTGTCATAATATCGTTTATATCGGTAAATTTTATTTATAAAAGTAGCATTTTTTATCTAGTGGTTAAACTATTGATTATCAATTGGTTGGAAAGAGTAAATGAAATT
>CAYXQH010000047.1:0-17670 GCA_964467425.1 uncultured Saprospiraceae bacterium | reverse complement strand
GCCTCGAAAGGCAAGTCTGTTGCGCAGTTAATTCTTCGATGGTTTATACAACAGGAAAATGTTATGGCGATTCCGAAAAGTTCGAATCCTGAACGATTGAAAGCTAATTTAGAAATATTTGATTTTGAACTTTCTGAAGAAGAGATTACAACGATCAATGGCTTGTGTGATCCTAGTCAGCGATTTGTACGGCCGGCAATGGAGCCAGAGTGGGATTAATATTGAAATAATTAGGATGCTTCTTTTAAAAGGTGTCGCTTATTGATTTCCAATTTTTTCCAGGTTTGAGTGGTTTTACTTTTATTCGCCCATTGGACTTCTATTTCTAATACAGTAATCGCTTTGCCGATCCCTATTTCCAACTGCAAACTATTCGCACCAAAACTACCTCCTGTAGAAACGGTTCTGTAAATCGATCTGATTTCTCCTGCTTCATTTTGAACACTTAGCTTAACTCGACTACCTAGCGCATTTCGATTACTGGACTTTCCTTCGAGTTGTAAAGTGATCCAGTTGTTTTGATTACCTGGATTTTCAAAAAGCATATTATTATAAACATCGCCTTGCACTGCTCCTCCAATTACCGTATAAATATCCTGGTCTCCGTCGCTATCCAAATCGCCAAAAGCAATGCCATGCCCTTTTTGGATTTGCCCAAAACCACCCGAAGTCGTCACGTCTTGAAAATCTTTTCCAGCAGCATTTCGAAACATTCGATTGGGGACGGTTGCCCAGAGATTGAATTCTCCAGTTCCAAAATAAGCATCCAGCCAGCCATCATTATCAAGATCTCCAAAATTACAACCCATTGTAAAAAGAACTTTGTCCAAGGAAGTTTCTGCACTTACTTCGGTAAACGTTTCGTCGCCGTTATTTTTAAAAAGTCGTGGCTTTTCCGAGCCATTCGGAAGATCAAGATAATCAGCGGTTACATCGTGGGTCACTAAGTCCGGGTTTTTACCATAATAACCAGAAACGAAAATATCTTCCCAGCCATCATTGTTATAATCCCAGACCCAGCCCGGAAAACTAAAAATAGGTTCATCCACTCCGGCTGTTTGCCCAATCTCTTCGAAGGTCCAATCGGCCATAGAGATGCCGCCACGATTCATATATAATTTATTTTTTCCACTCATGATAGAAAGGTACAAATCAGGAAGTCGATCATTATTAAAGTCTCCCCAAAATGCAGCTTTGATATATTCAAAAACATCAAGCTTCAATTGTTTTGCAACATTGGTAAAGGTCCCATCGCCATTATTTAAATAACATTCGGCAGGATGTTTCGATCTGCCTGTTGATTCATTGCCGATGAATAAATCCAAATGCCCGTCCAAATTGAAATCTGCCCAGGCTGCTGTCTGGGTTGGATGCATAGAGAAAATTCCTGCTTCTTTACTCACCTCCGTAAAGGTCCCGTCACCATTGTTTTTTAAAAGCGAATTGGGAAGCGTTCCAAAATTTTGGAGCCATCCTCCACGAGTAATTAAAATATCGACAAATCCATCATTATTATAATCTGCATGAATATTATTAAGGCCTCCACTGATTCCTGTTAAGCCAGCAGCTTTGGTCTGATCTTTAAACTGACCATTTGATTGTTGTAAAAATAATCGGCATTGCTCTCCTAATAAATAAGAGGTCATAAAAATATCCAGTTTCCCATCGCCATTAAAATCTTCCATGCTACATCCGCCAGCATGTCCACGTACATCGAGACCTTTGGATTTTGCGATATCAGGAAAAGTAGGAAGCTTATATTCTGATTCAAAAGCATCGATAGGAATGATCCATTTATCAGGAACCTGATCTGGATAATTTCCCAGCGTCATATGAGCAATATTATATAACCATCGGGATTGTAAATCTGTCGAATCTTCCACTAATAATTTTTCAAAAATTGGGATAGCTTTTTCTGAACCTGATTTATCCTGATGAATACCGCCTTCTTTAATTGGAACAATACAAGAATGTGCATTATGGTGTTCTAGACAATTCGACTGTTCTCCTAATCGCAAATAGGCAAGAGCAAGAATTTCAAAATAAGGTTTTGATTTTCTGGTAATCTTTCCTTTTGGAAAAGCAGCCTCTATTATTTTTTCTGTTTCTGCAACACATCGTTCTGTTTCTCCTGCAAGTAATAATTCTTTTATATAAGAAAGTCGTTGAGCAAAGGGAACATTATAAGGTAATGCTCCAATGGTTTTATAAAAGTTTTCCGCACGTAATTGATTGGCATAAGGGTAGTTGGGAGAGGAGAAAGCTTTTTGTTCCAGATCGGCTAAAAGCTTTACCATTTCCTGAGTAGAAACGGGTTGTTCTTTTTGACAACTAAAAAAAAAAAGAATAAGGATAAATAAAAATTGCCGCATAGCGAAAGATAAGTATTTTTTGATCGTGAAAGGGTTCTGCTTGTCACTTTTTCACTGTCCTCAAGATGACTCCTTTGTTTTAAAATAAAAATATATGAATTGATTTTATTAAATTAGTACTGTTGAAAAAATAAATCTGACATTTTTATTTTAGAGTGAATACCGAACGAATTGAAAGTGAGAAGGTTTTATCTAAAATAAAAATTTAAAAGAGGGTTTAATTTTTTAAACTATAATTAGTATAGTGAAAAAAATATGCTTTGTATTGTTTTTTTTATGGGTGTCTATATTGCTGCAAGGTCAATATGTTGATAATGCCGATGCCTTAAACCTCGGAGGAGAGTGTTTTGAAATAACGCAGGATGAATCGAATAGCTACGGGACGGTTTGGCGGCAAGGATATATTGATATGACAAAAGATTTTGAAAAAATAATACGTGTAAATTTTGGTGATAAGGATGAAGATGGAGGAAACGGGATTATTTTTGGTTTACAGACGATTGGACATTTTGTCGGAAATTATTCAGGGGAGATGGGCTTCGATGGAGTGGCTCCTTCTTTTTTAATTGAAATGGATACCTGGCAAAATCCAGAACATAATGATCCGGCTTATGATCATATGGCTATTTTAATAGATGGAAATCTCGATCATGGTCAACCAACCACTTTAACTGGCCCCACCTTATTAGATCCTGATTCAGAAAATGTGGAAGACGGCGAAGATCATTTTTTGAGAGTTACCTGGAATGCTCAAGCTCGAGTGATCACAGCATATTTTGATTGCCAACTTAGACTGAGTTATGAAATGGATATTGTAGCAGAAGTTTTTGATGGAAATAACCAGGCTATTTGGGGTTATGCTGCTGGAACTGGTACAGGGAGTAATCAACAGATTGCCTGCTCGCCGGACTTTTTTTCTATTGATTATTTGCAAGATATTCAGATGTGCCCGGGGACTAGTGTTGTACTGAATGCTTTTCCGGATGGCGAAAATTATATTTGGACACCAACGGAAAGTCTCAGCGATTCAACGATTGCTAATCCGACTGCTAGCCCGGATACGACCACCACCTATTATGTAAGCATAAGAGATGAATGTGAAACGCTTTTTATAGATTCGCTTACTGTTTTTGTAGAAGGGACGCCTGTCGATTTAGACTTTGGTGATGGCGATACCGTTTTGTGTGATGGTGCAATCTTATCTCTTGATGTAACGAATGCAAATGCAGATTATCAATGGTCGACCGGATCAAACGATGCTATCGTAGAAATCGAAACGAGTGGAATGTATAGTGTAACCGTTGACATCGGAGTTTGTCAGGCGAGTGATTTATTGGAGGTTTTGTTTTCAACCAGTCCACAATTAGATTTAGGAATAGATACCTTTTTATGTGAAGGTGAAAATTACCTTTTATCTCCAGGGTTTTCGAATGCAGGATATCAATGGCAAAACGGTTCTACAGATTCTGTTTATGTCGTCCAATCTTCTGAAATGGTTGCTTTGACATTGACTAATGAATGTGGCAGCGCCTATGATGAAAAAGAGGTAGTGTTTGAAAACTGTGATGAGACTTATATCCCAAATGCTTTTTCTCCAAACTTTGACGGGGCGAATGATTATTTTACGATTTATGGTAGTGATAAAGTAGAACAGATTCAAAGCCTCCGGATTTTTAATCGTTGGGGAGCTTTGGTGTATGAACGTTTTGACTTTCCTTTGAATGAAGAATCGTCAGGCTGGAATGGTCTTTTTAAAAATAAAGAAGCAGAAGTTGGGGTATATATATTCGCTGCCGAACTCGTATTGAGGAATGGGCGGGTTATTCGGAAAGATGGGAGTTTTAGCTTGGTGAGATAGTAAGTGAATAAGTTAGGAAGTGGAATAGATTAGTTGTTGGTTTGATTTCTTAAGATGAGGGCTTCGGGGCCTTTGGTATTCCAGTACTGTTGAAAAGTTTTGTTGACTTTTGTGGCAGAAAAGGTGAAAGAACCTAAAAGAATATCTTCATCGCCATCTTGATCTATATCTGCAGCATTCATAACCAGCCACCTTCCGACGGTACTATTTTTTAAAATCTTTGCTTTAAATTGAAATGGCGCTCCGGTGTTTTCGAGGTAAACGAAACTCTCTTGGGGGAGTAAATCATACTCTGCAAAAAATGCAATCGCAGCTATATCCAAGTCTCCATCCTGATCAAAATCTCTGGCGATTACTTTTGAAGTGCCATACATAGAGTATTGATATTGTTGCGTGAACTGATTCGATCCATCATTGATGAAAATACGAATGCCATGATACGATTTTGGAATGATCGAATAATCCGCATTATCTCCGGAGCTATATAAGATATCCCAATCACCATCTTTGTCCCAATCTAAAATTTCAAAATAATTAGACCCCATTTGTGGTGAAAAACGCTGAAGGACTTCTTCTGAAAAGGTGAGGTCGCCTTTATTGTAGAAAACTGAAATACGCTCATCACCTTGTGCAAATAAAACAACCAAATCATCTAAGCCATCTTTGTTGAAATCAAGAACCTCAACTTTTGTAGCGCCGGGAACTGCTTTAAGCACCTGTTCTTTATAGCTATCTCCATTGGATTTAAACAGCGATAATTTTCCAACCTGATTGCCATAACCACAAATAATTATTTCATCCGTACCATCTTTATCGAGGTCAGTGAAAGCAACATCTACTGGTCGGGAAAGGTGTTCAAGTATCTTACTGTTTTTACCATTTGATACTTTCGTTAAATGTCCTCTTGGGAGATCATTCGGATGGAAATAGCCTATGTTTAAAATGAAAAGTTCCTCTTTGTTTTTACGAATAACCTCAATTGGAGAACTAGCTGATTTCCGTTCACTGATTTTATTTCCAGCAGCATCTAATTCGTATAACATATTTCGACCATCACCTAGCCAGATGTTTTTGGTCATTGTATCATAGTCGATATAAGAGGTGATAGGACCGCCAGGGATATTAAGGTTAATGGCTTCTGTTTTGAAAAGTTGAAGGGAGTCAAAAGATGTCTTTCGTTCAATCGGCGGAATTTTATCCAATGCTTTGTTGAGATAAAAATTTTTAATTTTAACCCATTCTTCTTCTTTTAAAATAGGCAATTTGGGATAGATATTAGCAGCTTTCAATATTTCCTGTTCAGCTGGATTTGCTTGTTGATGAAGCTTTTGTGAAGTTTGAAAACCCAATCGTCTTCCCATTTCGGGTAGAACGGTCTTTTCCCAGGTTGCTTTATCCAGACCAGCAGGAGACGGGTACAAATGACAGGAACCGCAATAGGTTTTTGAAAGTTCTTCTCCGGATTTCTCTGAAATATCAGCCGTGCATGCCCACAGAAATAGCAGGCTTATAAAAATACCAAGAATATAGAGTTGCCGGAGCATGTGGGATAAATTTTGGCTTTTAAAATCCTTTGATAATGGTAACATTTTCATCATCTGCAGAAGGACCATAAACTGCTGGGACAGGTATATCAAGCATTCTTAAATAGACGCCAAGCTGTGCTCTATGATGAATGAAATGATTCGAGCAGAATATTCTTAGTACTTGCTTTTTGGGTAAAGTAAAAAGTATTTGCTCCCCATAAGCCATAGACCATTCTTTTTCTAATTCCTCGTCGGATACTACGCTAAGAGCCCGTTGGGCATCGGAAAGAAGCATTTCGAAGTATTCCAGCAAAGCTGCTGTTGAATGAATAATTTTTGGTTCGAAATCTAGAAAGTCTAATTTATCTTGATGGACGACTGCTGACCACCAGCTGGTAATTTCTGCTAAATGAATTGCCAATCGTCCTAAGGTTTCCGACTTCTCAGCAGGTTTAAAGTCTTCCTTTTCGAAAGGAACAGCTGCTAAGTATTTTCTGGTAATTTCTGATTCTACTGTCAGTTCTTTTAAAAAAGCTTGTCCTATAGTCATGTTATTATTGTAAGGATTCTATTTTCCAGGGTCTCGTATTGCCATTAAAATCTGTTAGCTCTACTTTGCTTACTTGATCTCTTGCCAGGCGCAACACGCGTGACGGTTGAGAAAGATAGGAAGAGCCATAATTAAATTCATGCTTTTGGGTTTTTCCATTTTTCAAAGTAATAATCGCAAAAGCATCCATTGGTTCAGGTTTGATTTTTATAAAATAGTCCAAGGAACTTTGCGTATTATTATACACCTGTAAAGTGTCTTGGTTTATAGTAGCAATGATTATTTGCTCCTCATTTTTACCTTCCAAACTTGCAAGTGCTTTGGCATCACCAAAGGTGAGGAAACCAGTGTCTGTATAATTTTTCGATTCAAAGGTACCGTCTCCATTTCCTTTTAAAAGCAATCCATTCATTGCATCATAACGTCCGATGACCAAATCTGCGCTAAAATCATTTCCAGTAATCAAAGCATCAAGATTTCCATCGTGATCAAAATCCTGCACAAGAATTCCTAAGAGCGGCGCGAATTGTGCTGGTGTTGGAAGCGGCCTCATTTCAAAAGAGCCATTACCTTTATTTTCAATATAACTACTTGCCAAATGATTGGCTTCTAACTTTAAGGCATCTGCCCGCTCTTCCGGAGTGAATAATTCCTGGTCCGTAGCCTGTGCGTAATCATCATACTTTAGAAAACGCTTTTTCATCATAATCAACTGCTTGAGCAAATCATCTCTGGGGTGCATCGGATATAATTTTCGCACACCATCTTTATCCGGAAGATAATTAAACATAACAGGGTCAAAGCTGCCATTTTTATCAAAGTCATGTGCATAAATAGTGACTGGCTCCTCGTCTGAAGCTTTGTACCAGGAGTTGAGTCCAAGATTGCCAACGATATAATCCATGTCGCCATCATTATCAAAGTCGCCACTTGCTATACTGTTCCACCAACCTGTTTTAGCATCAAGAGGACTATCTATTTTTTCAAAAGTTCCTTTATTGTTTTTTAGAAAAACCAAAGGCATCCACTCACCCGTTATAATCAAATCCATCCATCCGTCATTATCAAAATCGGTCCATGTAGCATCCGTTACCATCCCAATACTATCGAGCATGGGAGCAATGTTTGCATTGTCACTTTTGAAACTTAGTTTTCCTTCTTTTAGTTCATTTTTTAAAATAAAACTACTTACCGCTTTAGGGTAACTACCGGGTAAAACTCGTCCACCAACAAATAAATCAAGGTCTCCGTCTTTATCAAAATCTGCTGCTTTTACACAAGAGCCACTCGTGAAATTGGGTTCTAAGACACGATCATTTCTTTTTAAATAACCACTTCCATCATTGAGATAAAGCCTGTCTTGGTAGGCTCTGGTATTTGGTGCCTGTTCAAAACTTCCACTCACAGCGTATAGATCAAGGTCACCGTCATTATCCGCATCAAAAAGAAGGGTGCCGAGATCTTCCTCATTTTTATCTTGGTCTGCGCCGATTACCTTATATTGAAATTTACCATCCTGTTGAAAAAAGACAGCGCCTTGGACCGCAAGCGACCCACCGATGTAACAATCCTCTTCGCCATTGCCATCGATGTCACCGACCGAAATTGCAGGTCCACATTGCGACAATTGATGGGGGAGTAATCGTTGGATGTTGAAGTCTATAAAGGTATGTTCAAAATGACGTAGTACCATTCCATTTTCGCCATTATTTCTTTGAAATAGGTAGTTTTTCGCTGCTTCGTTTTTGGGCTTGGTTGTGTTTTCTTTTTTAATGGTCAATACTTGATTGGAGGATGTAGCTCCCAAATTTTGAATACTGCCATCCGGCCATTCGATTTTTATTTTTTCAATGGTAGTCCCTCCTAGACCAAAATGCATCGTGGGATCAACTGAACCAAGGTACCCGCGGGATGTGGCATACTCTTCATAAAGCTGTTTTCCATTATCGAGTATCAACCAAACTTTCGTTCCTAATCCGGCAGGATTTTCTTTATTGTATTGTAATTTTATTTGCAGCCAATTCGCATCCTGTTGCTCCCATTTGTTGAGGTTGTTTTCTAAAAAATGAACTTCTTCATTGATGTTGTTGACCAAAATATCTAGATCGCCATCATTATCTAAATCCACAAAAATAGCTCCGTTCGAGTAAGACGGTTTATCAATTCCCCAACCAACCGTCTCATCTGAAAAGGTCAGGTCTGCATTGTTTTTAAAAATAAAATTAGAAACTTTTACTTCCGGAATGGCATCTAAAATTTCTTGCCGATTGAAGGAAACACTTCGAGTATTTCGATAAGAACTAAAGTCCATATCGGTAATATCTTTCGGGAAACCATTGGAGACAAAGAGGTCTCGATAACCATCGTTGTCAAAATCTGCTAACAAAGGCGTCCAGCTCCATTCGGTGGCATGGAGTCCTGCAAAAAAACCAATCTCACTAAATTTGACGGTGCCGTCTGCAGCTTTTCCCTGATTGAGTTGAAGCATATTCCGCATGTACTGATAATCATAACCGAGATTTTGATTATTAATGTAATTGCTATACTTGGTTTCTACCATCATCCGTTTTTGTCGCTGGTTATGATGCGGGAGCATATCCAAAGAAATGATATCAGGACGTGCATCATTATTGATATCTGCAATATCGCTTCCCATTGCTGAATGACTTTGATGTTTGACGTATTTCCAAATTTGATTTGTGAAAGTGCCATCCTGATTATTGATATACAATAAATCATTGGTCAGGTAATCATTTGTAATGTAAATGTCTTTCCAGCCATCTTCATTGATGTCTCGGATATTGAGACCAAGACCATAACCTTCGATTAAAATTCCTGCCCGACCGGAAACATTTTTATAAACCGGATGTCCATCAGGGCCGATTCCAGTATTTTGATACAATCGGTCGGTACCAGGCGAACCACCATCCCGTCTTTTGACCTGATATTTGTTGGGCGATTGGGTCTCAAGTTCATTGGTCAAAATATATAGGTCAAGATCATTGTCATTATCATAATCGAAAAAAGCAGCATGCATAGAGGAGCCCTGATCAGCAATTCCATAAGCAACAGCTGATTCGGTAAAAGTTGGAATGTCATCCTCATTCAAGCCATTGTTGATGTACAATAAGTTTCTTCGGGCGGTTCCACCTGAAAGGGTAGAAGAGCATACGTAAATATCGAGCATCCCATCACCATTAATGTCGACAACTGATGAGCCTGTACTCCAACTCCCCATTCCTTGTACGCCTGCAATTTCGGTTACATCTTTAAAGTTTAAATCTCCTTCATTTAAATAGAGTCGATTGCTGGTCATATTGGCTGTAAAATAAAGATCGACTAAACCATCATTATTAAAATCGCCAGCGCCAACTCCAGAACCATTATAAAAATGTTCGTAGTTGAGGATATTTAAAATATCTGTTTCTTCAATGATGTTTACAAAATCAATCCCGGTATCATCCGATGAAAGATATCGGAATAGTTTGTCTTCGCCTTTATTACATGAAAAAAGGAAAACAAGGAGAAATGTAATTAGTAAATAATTTTTAAGCATCCTATTTGTTTTTAATCTCTGAAGTCTTATCGTTGATTTCTAAATACTCCATCATAATTATTACCCATATAAGCTCCCCAGGAAATTTGCTCAGGAACTTTATGACGTATTGCTTTGCGTCGGACTTGCATTCCGTAAAATTCGTAAAGTCTGGGCGTATTTGCTAATAAACCGTAGATGATATCTAATTTTCCATTTTGGTCGATATCTCCAATCCAGGGAGTAGTGGATTGATTTTTTGCAATATCTTTTGGGACAAGATTCCAAATGGTATCTCTTTTATGATCAAAGACTTTTAGCTCGTGCTCAATTTTTGTAAAACGCGTTCTCTCATGATCGTAGGTGTTGATAGGTAGAATAACTTCGTCAAATTGATCACCATCCAGGTCACAGGTGATTGGAGAATAAAACCCGGAAGTACCAAGGGAATCAATCGAAAGCACCGTCCCATCTTTTCCATCAATAAGCACCTGAATCATTCCAGTGTTTTCCGGCCATTGCCCTAAGGCGTAGCAAGAAACAAAGTCTGGAATATTATCTGCATTGAAATATCCCGGAGCTACGGTATTACTTGCTTCAGCATTGGGGAACTTTTTTTGCCAAATGATGGCATCGCTTTTTCCATCGATAGCAAACATTTTTCCACCATGGGAGTTGACGATTATATCTTTAATGCCATCTTCGGTAATGTCTGCTAAAACCGGCGGAGCAAAAAAACCATGCCCGGTGTCTCTTGCTAAAATTTTTGCATTTGAAATATCTCCTTTCAAAAGATCATCTAAGGATGTTTTATAAAAAGAACCACTCGCGGTTTCTCCGCCAGAACCGAAGAGAATACTTAGATTCCCTTTATTCTCAAAATCATACACCAATGGAGACATGTAGGTTTCTTTTCCATCGGGAATCGTATCTGCAGAAATAATTTCACCTGTTGTACTATCAAGAATCATCAAGACTCCTGGATATCGACTCTTATCTGAATGAATTGCGGCTTTTACATTTCCACCATTACTGACAATGAGATCTTTGATGTTGTCACCTGTCTGATCAGGAATTAAATAGGGATTGTAAAAATTAAACCGAGCATAACCAAGCGTGTTAAAAGCTTCGCTTTGTACCGTATATTTCCAGATCTGGCTTCCGTCTTTTCCATCTAAGGCATATAGTTGATGATTACGGCCTCCGATAAAAACATCAGGGATTTGATCGTTTGTAATATCATAAAACACAGCGGAACCAACGACCTGATCTGTGCCGGTTTGCGTCCAAAGGATTTTACCATTTTCACCATTGAATGCAATAATAGCCGTATCGTTTTCTTGGAATTCATTTCGACCAGTGCCCATAACGATATCTAAGATTTGATCCTGATTAAGATCAATTAATCTTGGAGAAGAATTGGTTCCTAATTTATATAAATCTGCTGACCAGGATAGCCTCCTATTATCCTGAAGGGTTCGTTTGCAAGACAAAGAAATGCTAAGCAATACTAAAATAAAAAGCGGCAAATAAATTTTCTCCATTACTTCACGGTTCTTTTATTTCCTTGAAAATCTATTAGTGTAATCTGCTTTACGTTTTGATCATCGATGTCAAATGATCTGGAAGAAGCAGATAAATAGGCACTTCCATAATATAGCTCTTTAACTTCTTTTGTACCATCAAGATATTCGATGATCGCTTTCCATTCCATTGGTTTGGGATGAATGATTCGCTGGGTGTTTTCTATACTAAAAGATTTAAGTTGATCCTGGTTTTGGGAGGCGACGATTAATTTTGTTCCATCATTACGATAAAGTTTAACCAATGCTTTAGCATCACCGTCTACAAAGAAACCACTTTTATTAATCATAAGCGATTCAAAATCGCCTTTCCCATTTCCAGCTAAAAGCAGTCCCACAAAGGCATCATGATTACCACTGAAAACCTCAGTGCCATAATGGTTGCCGACTAAAAGGACATCCAAATTTCCATCTTTAGTATAATCATCGATCAAGGTCCCATTGATTGGAGCAACCTGAGCAAGCCTTGGTAGTGTATGAATCTCGAAGTGATCTCCTTTGTTTTCGAGGTAAATGCTTTCGAGGGTATATGTTTTTCCTATAAAGGCATCTTTCAAATCTTCTTCACTAAAAAGGTCTTCCGTTTTTGCAGCGCCATAATCTGCAAATTTTGGAAACTTCTTTCGCATATAATTCAATTGCCGAATCAAATCATTTTTTAAATGAATCGGATAATAAGTATCATTGATGTAGGCGCTCATGACATTATCGACGCTTTTATTTTGATCGAAATCTTTAGCATAAATAAGGAGCGGCTTCTCAATGCTGGCTTTGTATTTATTATTCAATCCCTGATTGCCGAGGATGTAATCAATGTCACCGTCTTTGTCAAAATCAGCACCGTTAATACTGTTCCACCAACCATTCGTTTTGTCTAATCCCCAATCCATAGATGTTTCCACAAAATGACCATTATCATTTTTAAAACATCGGATCGGCATCCATTCACCGGCGATAATTAAATCAACTTTATCATCATTATTAAAATCTGTAAAAAGAGCAGTGGTAACCATTTGGTTTGCACCGATCTCAAGACCAAATTTATCATTATGCTGCAGTATCTTTTTATCAAACTTTGTTAATAAATGACTTTCGTCAGAAAGTGGATAGCTTTGCGGTTTTAATCGACCACCAACAAAAAGATCCATTTTTCCATCTCCTTGAAAATCCGCAGCACAAACACTGGAGCCTGCAATGGGATTCGCTTTTATCAATTCATGCCTTGCCGTAAAATTCCCTTTTCCATCATTCAAAAATAAGCGATCATGATATTGAAAGCTATTCGCCAGAAACTCACTACTACCACTGACAATAAACAGATCATTATCTCCATCATTTTCAAAATCAAAAAGCATAGCACCAAGGTCTTCACTCTTAGACGTATCTGCCAGAAGCTTTTGTTCGAAATCACCATTTGTTGTTTGTACATAAAAGGTTCCTGGATGACCGGCACCATTCCCAATAAAAATATCTTCCAACTGATCGCCATTGATATCTCCAACGGCTATGCCAGGTCCTTCCTGAGAATGCGTGTGCGGCAATAAAGCCTGAATTCTGAAATCCTGGAATGTTTTTTCCTGATGCGCATAGGAAGAAGTAAAATCCGTTTCTACCTTTTCGAATATTTTGGCAGCAGCATTTATAGGATTGCTTGCTTCTTTTTGATTTTCTAAATAGTCAATCTTTAAGGTCTGATTGACGTCTATATTTTTTAAAATCGTTGATGAACCATCCAGCCAGTTTACTTCTACTTGATCAATCGTTTGAATAGAGTCTAAGCCAAAATGTGCAAAGGACTGAACGGAAGAAAGGTAACCACGAAAAGGCGAATACTCGTAGTATTTTTTAGTGTCTCCATAAGACAGCGTTATTTTTGCACCGAAAGCATTTCTATTGTTTTTCGAACCCTTCAAATCTACAATGAGATAATTGTTTTCAGGGAAAAGGCGATCCGAATTATTTTTATATAAAAATGCAGGGTCATTAATGTTATTGACAACATAGTCCAGGTCACCATCATTATCAAGGTCAGCAAATGCGGCTCCGTTTGAAAAAGAATTTGATTCAAAACCCCAATCCATGGAGACATCCTGAAATTGTAAGTCTCCCTTATTTTGAAAAATATAATTTTGGATTTTTACAATCGGAATAAAAGACAATAGCTGCGAGTCGGTGTAAACCATACTCTGAACGCCAGATCGAAAATCTGAAAAATCATGATCCGTTATATCTCTTGGAAAGCCATTGGTTATCGTAACATCTTTATGTCCGTCATTATTATAATCGGCAAAAAGTGCACTCCAGCTCCAGTCCGTTCCATCCATTCCCAGCATTTGACTCACATCACTAAAGGTGCCATTACCATTATTGATTTGTAAGCAATTTCGGGTGAATTGATTTTCGTATTTTTTTCGTTTGACTAATTCTTTAAAATGATAATTACTGGAAGCAAACATCTGCTTGACTCGCTTATTATCAGCAGGCAGCATATCCAGTGTCATAATATCTATGTTTCCATCATCATTGATGTCTGCAATATCATTTCCCATAGAAGACCAACTTTGATGCTTCAGACAATCCTTGATTTTGTTGGTAAAGGTGCCGTCTCCATTATTCATGTAAAGCACATCGTTCATTACAAAGTCATTGGAAATATAAAGGTCCGGATAACCATCTTTATTAATATCAGAAACAGCGATGCCTAAACCAAAGCCCTCGATGTTAATGCCTGCTTTGGAAGACACATTGGAGAACGTACCATCCCCATTGTTTTGATATAAACGATCGTTGGTAGGAGAGGAGCCGTCCACTATTTTTCTTTGAAGCCTATTGGTACGATTTAAAATCATGACATTAGTCAAGACATATAAATCCAAATCGCCGTCCAGATCATAATCAAAAAATACAGATTGGGTAGAATGCCCCATATCATTGATGCCATATTGTTTTGCCTCTTCTTTAAATTGAGGAATCCCATCTTTATTGCCTTGATTGACAAACAGTTTGTTCTCCCGAGCAAGAGAATCTTTTTCAAAGGTGGCATTGATATAAATATCTGGAAGATCGTCATTGTTAATATCGACAATGGTAATTCCTGCAGACCAGACGTTTTCCAAACCAAGGATAGTTTGATCGGTGATATCATCAAATTTGAAATCACCTCTATTCAAATACAATTTATTAGCTACCTTATTTCCAGTAAAAAGAATATCCTGTAATCCGTCATTATTAAAATCAGCAATACCTACACCGCCGCCATTATACATGTATTGATGGCTTAGAATATTAAAATCTGCAGTCTCGATTACGCTGTTGTTGAAATGAATTCCTGAAGCTTCCGGGCTAATAAGCTGAAAGACTTTATCCGGCGTATTTGTGCAGGAAAGACAGCTGATGACAAGAAATAAATAGAGATAATTTAGTTTGCTCATAGATCAAGAAATATAAGCTATAAAAATAGTCAAAATAAGGGGAAAGATAGGCGGAAATGAAACTCAAAATTGATTTAGAAATGAAAAACTAACCTTTTGCATCTATTGCTTTTCGAACACTGCCATGAGCGACTAATAAAGCTTGCGCCTGATTATATGAAATGTTTAAAGCAGCCATGATCATTCTGGTGCCGCGGTCGAGCAATTTATTATTACTCAACTGCATGTCGACCATTTTATTATCCTTTACTCTGCCCAATTGGATCATCACAGCCGTACTAATCATATTCAAAATCAGCTTCTGAGCAGTTCCTGCTTTCATACGTGTACTTCCGGTAACAAATTCAGGTCCTACGATCGCTTCAATTGGAAAGTCAGCTTGTTCGGCGAGGGGCGATCCGGGATTACAAGTGATACAGGCCGTCGTAATGTTTTGTTGTCTGCAAGTTTTTAAACCATGAATCACATAAGGTGTTGTACCAGAAGCTGCGATGCCTACGACTACATCCTGATTGGTGATAGAATATTCGGAAAGGTCTTTCCAAGCTTGGTCGGTAGAATCTTCTGCAAACTCAACCGCTTTACGAATAGCATTATCGCCACCAGCAATGATTCCGATGACCCAATCGTCAGGGACTCCAAAAGTTGGTGGGCATTCCGAAGCATCAAGGATACCTAAGCGTCCGCTAGTACCGGCGCCAATATAAAATAATCGACCACCGTTTCTCATTTTCGGGACAATGTGTTCTACTAGCTTGGTGATTTCCGGGATGATTTTCTGGATAGCTTGTGGGACCGATTGATCTTCCTGATTCATATAACCGAGTAATTCTGAAACAGGCATTTTGTCCAGAAAGCGATAATTTGAATTTTCCTCTGTTATTTTTTTCAAATCGGTTACTATTGATGTTCTAAGATAGAGTTTAAATTATAAATAGTTTTGTCAAGGTGCAAAATTGATAGAACAAATGTAAGTAAGTGTTTTTGTAACGTTGAGCAATTATTATTGTTTTAATCCTTCCAATAAAAAAAGCGGATTTGCAATATGCAAATCCGCTTCTGTATTTAGATCAACCTAAAGGTTGAAAATTGTTCTATTAGTACCCAGGATTTTGAGTAAGCGTACCCTTAGAATCATCAATCGCTGATTGAGGAATAGGGAATACTAAATGCTTGTCTTCAAAATTAGATCCAGCTAAGTAAGTACGTTTTGTAGATTCTACACTTAGATAATCATTAAGTACTTGCTTCGCAACGCCCCAACGCTTAAGATCAAAGAATCGGTGACCTTCCATAGAAAGCTCCAATCTTCTTTCCATTCTAACAGCGTCTCTTGCAGCACCTTGATCTGTCCAAGCATTGTCATATGTATTGATTACATAATTAGCAGCATCACTACCGTCATCGTTTTTAACCCAGAAAGCAGAATCTGCTGCTCTCATTCGTACTTCATTTACATGACCACGAGCATTTTCCAGACCAGCGCCTCCAGCTTCAACTTCACATTCAGCAGCCATCAAAAGAACATCTGCATATCTAACGATAGAGTGATTGTTACCAGTGGTACCACCACCCCAGCCACCAGCATTAGAACAAGCGCCTTGCTCTGCTGCGTAGAATACATTTTTCTTAGGACTGTAAGGACCAGCAAAAGCCTGATCACGAATCCAGGTAATACCAGGATGATCACCCCAATCTAAATAAGGAATACCTCTACGACCAACTGCCCAGTCAAGACGAGGGTCAAGGTCACCAGCAAATTCAGTAAATGGATCCTCTGCAGGTAATCCTTGATCATTATCAACATCTGAATCGTTGAATGTACTGATCATTGGAAGACCACCAGAAGTTTTATAAGCATTCACTAAGTTCTGAGTTGGTTGATAGAAACCACAACATTGACCAGGACCTCCAGTATAAGGGAAGTTAAGGATATCACCATAGTTACCATTTGCACCTTCTCCAGAACCATCATTGATAGAGTTTTGGATTTGGAAAATAGACTCAGAGTTATTATCACCGTCACAACGGAAGTTGTCATGATAATTCGCTGTAAGTGTAAAGTTTCCAATAACAGCATTAAGGAAAGGTAATGCTCCACCGTAATCTCCTTGAGCTAGTTTAACCTTACCCATTAAAGAATTGGCAGCATGACTTGTTGCTCTTCCTACTTGACCATTACGACCTGTAGATGGAAGATTGTCAATAGCAAATTGGAAGTCTTCTTCTATCTGACGATAAGGCTTCTCAGTATTTGGTACTAAGCCATCATCATTCAACTCATCAACATAAGGAACATTTCCAAAAACTCTGGTTGCTTCAAAATGGTAATGACCACGTAAGAATCGAGCTTCTGCTTTAATTTGAGTTGCTAAAGCTGCATCAATTGAACCATTAGCTTCTGCTTCTATCATGATTCTCAATACATCATTACATCTTGAAATACCGTCGTAAGAAGCTCTCCACTTCCCATTAGAATATGGGTTAGAAGGTTGTCCTACGTAGCGTTCAAAATTAAGAATATCTGCCTGGTCACCTACATCAGACCCTTTATAAGCGTCATCAGCATATACGTCACCATATACCCAGTTACTACCAGCAGATGTCCAAGGAGCACCTACACTCCATCCAGCCCAGCCATCTAATTGTGCATAAGCAGCAATTAATAGGGCTTCTAGGCCATCGGCATTAGCCAATACACCTGGTGCAAGAGCACCTTGTGGCTCTTTTGTTATGAAATCTTCTGAGCACGATTGGACAACCAATCCAATACCTGCTGCTAAAAGAAGTGCTAAAAATAATTTTTTCATTTTTT
>CAYXQH010000046.1:0-17716 GCA_964467425.1 uncultured Saprospiraceae bacterium | reverse complement strand
GACAGGTAGACAGGTAGACAGGTAGACAGGTAGACAGGTAGACAGGTAGACAGGTTAATAAGGAAGTTCATTGAATCTAGTATGACTGGTGGCTGATGACCTTTGATATTCAAAAATATTGTAAATTAGTGATCCTTAATTCTTTGGAAGATGAAATTTGGAAAACTACAAGATATATCATTAGTTGATTTCAGTTTGCCGCCAGATGCTAAACAGAATGAAGCACTCCTTTCTAGTTTACCGGTCTCGGA
Source organism: uncultured Saprospiraceae bacterium (assembly GCA_964467425.1). Lineage (GTDB taxonomy): Bacteria > Bacteroidota > Bacteroidia > Chitinophagales > Saprospiraceae > JAHDHW01. The sequence continues at coordinate 17,465 of CAYXQH010000046.1, read as the reverse complement.
TAAAAAGCCAATTCTGTACATTGGTTGTACGGGTTGGTCGATGAAAGAATGGAATGGAAAAGTTTATCCTAAAGGTGCTAAAACAAAAGATTACCTACATCATTACAGCCGGCAATTTAATACCATTGAGCTTAACACTACTCACTATCGTATCCCGACGATTGACACCATTGCTAAATGGTATAAGGAATCCAGTGAAGACTTTCACTTTTGCCCAAAGATCCCGCAAACGATTAGCCATAGTAGAGAATTAGGCTATCGTACCGGAAGTATAGAAGCATTTTGTGACTCGATCCAAGGCTTACGAGAAAAGCGAGGTCATTCTTTTATGCAACTCCCACCCTACTTTGCACCTGACCGATTGCCTCTTTTAAAAATCTTTTTAGAAGACTTCCCGAGTCATATTCCAATAGCAATAGAACTGCGCAATGAAAACTGGTTTAACAAGCCAGATGCATTTGAATCAGCAGCTAGTATTTTTCAAAATCATCAAGTAGCCACAGTCATTACAGATGTAGCCGGGCGGCGAGATGTTTTGCATCAACGAATAACTTCAGATACCGTAGTTATTCGTTTCGTTGGCAACAATTTAGTACCTTCAGATTATACACGAATTGATGCCTGGGTGGAACGTATGGCTTATTGGTTTGAAAAAGGAATTCAAAAAATATACTTCTTCACACATGAGCCGGATAATATTCTCGCTCCAGAATTAGCAGATTATCTCGCCAAGGAAAGTTCAAAGAGACTAAATGTCATCACTAGAGGTCCTGATTTAAAAAAACATAATACTGGCGATCAGATGAGTTTATTTTAGAAAATACCACCTTCTTCATATTTGGATCAAAAAGTATCCACTAAGACATAAGCCCCAAATTGAAAACATATTATCCAATAGGTTAATAAAATTATCATCTAGAAATCTTATTTTAACTCCAGCTTTCTAAGAAGCAAACAAGATTGGTATTGCCCTATTTTTTAAAAATCAGACAATCAAATGAAGATTATACTATCAACAGCCATCGGTCTTCTATTTTGTTTATCCATTTCATATGCTCAAGTAAGTGAATCCAAAAACTGGTGTCGACTAAATTGCGAATACACTGATGAAGACAAAGTGAATTCAGAATTATTATTTTTGAGAATGAATAATGATTCCATTAAGAATAAATTATTGAACGACCAGGTTAAGCAAATCCCTATTCGAATTGGAATTATACAAAGTGATTCTCTTCAATCCTCCATTTCTGAAATCGTCATTAGAAAAACTATTTTTGATTTAAACGAATCTTTTCAAGACGCAAATTTCAAATTTTACCTGGATAGAATTGACCTAATAGTTTCAGAGATAAAACTAGAAGATTTATCAAACAATCAATACTTTCTTTATGATACCTTCTCAAAAGAACATGATTTAGAAAATATGTTGAGCATTTATATCCTGGACCATAAGCATGAATTTTGCACCATTACCGGAAATTCAATAAGCTGTGGACGAACGGGTGGTTTCTCTTATATTCTTTCAGGAAAGGCCAATAATGTGGTTATTAGTAGATTTGATTTGGAGGACCCTAAAGTCGTCGCTCATGAGCTAGGGCATTTCTTTGGCTTGTATCATACCTTTGAAGAACACTTCTTTGGAAGGGACACCATGAATGTATCTGATTGTCATTTGGCAGGCGATCGAATATGCGACACTCCTCCAGATCCGGGAACCATCTTTGAGGTTTATGTTAATTATTCAAAATGTGAAATGATTGGCTTTAAGGATGAAAAAGGAAACGAATTTAAACCCATATTAGAAAACATCATGTCCTATTATAAGCCTTGCTATTTAAGGCGATATAGTTTTACACCTCAACAAATTGAAGTAATGCAATTGGCTTTTGATTTAGATATAAGAAAAAATCTTTTACGATAAAAAAAATCTATGATTCGAATAACAGCAAGTATCCTTTTACTTTTTTTCACATTATCTCTTTTGGGGCAGGACTCAAACAAACCAGCTTTTAGATTTCAAGGAGATTCCAGAAAGACTTTTGTGGATCGAAAGTCAGCAGATATTTATGGCATTAGAGGTGGTCTGCTTTTTAAAAATAAATACGAATTAGGTATTGGCATCTACAGTTCCAATCTATTCGGGATCCTTGGCAATGACGTTTCAAAAGATTATCAAGACAATAATTCCGATCCAGTAATTACAATACCTTCTGAAATTGGCTTTCACTATCTTTCTGTTTACGGGGAATATACAGTGCTTGAAAATGCCCGATGGAAACTTACTGCCAATAGTCAAATTGGTATCGGCAGAGTAGATATTAACTTTGTAGAAACGACGTTGGGGAAAGACCGCATTCGGGAAGCGAAAAGCTTAGTAGAACATTCTTTTAAAGCTGATGTACTGACATTTAGATGGTTAAGACTTATGGGTGGCTTAGGCTATCGGTATCTTATCAATGGTGAAGATCAAATAAAAAAAGCATTTAATGCACCTATTTATATTATAGGTTTTTCAATAGATTTCAAAAAATTATTCAATAAAGAGAAATCTTAATCTGGCTAAGAAATTTTCACGTCCAAAGGCATCTTAACTACGGAATACCCCACTCTCTCGCAGATACCAAACTCCAATAAAAAACAGTACCACTAGTAAAATCAAAAAAGCAATTTTTACAACTGAAATCGGTTTTTTTCCATTCACCTTTCCAGTCTGGCCATTGATAGTAAAATGGTAAATCTTGTTGTTGTACATATAAGAACAAATCCAAAGCGGCAGGACAATATGTTTAAACGTCTGATCGGACTTACTGCTTTCGACATGAAGGTTTCGCTGCGTATCGCCTCCTAATTGAGCCGAGCACATATTTCTAATTTTATCATCCATTACTCGATCCGCCACCTGATGTCCGGCATCCACTTCCAGGTTATAAATCTCTGACTCCCAACCCACCATCAGACGTGCATCAAAGTTGACAACCTCCTCCAATCGAAAAGGAAGAATTCGTTCAACATGCCTTTGTTGCAATCCACCAGAAGCGACTACTAAAACATCATCGAAAAAATGTGATAAGCGACCATTTCTATATTGCCAGCGGACCTTGCGTACTTGCTTCGTTTGCATTCGTCCTTTAATCCGTACCTGTCGGGTTTCATAATAGTACGTACCAGCCTCGCCTCGCCAGCTCGATTCTGTTTGTGCATCATAAGTCCAAAATGGAATATACAATCCATGTAAATCCTCTACTGCAGCCAGACGCTTCAATTTATTAGGATGAAACCAACCACGATTTATCCACTTATCAAAAATCTTCTCTGCTTCAAATCGACTGATGTAAAAAGGAATGATCCCAATAGGCTGAATATACTGATGATCATAAGCTTCGAGATTGACATTTTTAGATCCACAAAATCCACAACCCACTTTAATCTGATCACTTTCGACCATGAACTTAGCACCGCAGCTTCCACAATCAAAAACTTTTTTCCCAACATGTTCAGGGATAAAATCTTTGGCAGATTCCACTGCATCATGTAGTGATTTCTCAACTACTTTATCGTTGCTGTGATCAATATCTTCGGTATAGCCGCAATAATTACAAGCTATCTTTTTGGCTTCCGCAGAATAAGCTAAATTACTTCCGCAGGAAGGACAGTCTGGTGAGATGGTATTTTCGAGGTAACCCGAATCTTCAAATTCTTGCATGGTTATTCAGAGGTGAGAAATGAGAAGTGATGAGTGAGGAGGATTGTTCACCCCTCACTCATCAAAATCACTCCTGTTATAGTCTGGAAAGTAATTCTTTTTTCTTTGCGTCAAACTCTTTCTGGGTCAGCACGCCAGATTTTTTCAACTCACCCAATTGTTTAAGTGTATCCATAATTTCCTCTTTGGTTTGAGCAGGTTTACCTTGATTGGTATTTTGTTGCTGTTGCTGCTGCTGCTGTTGTTGCTGCTGGTTCATCATTTGATTAGCCATTCCAAATCCCATTCCCATTCCAATACCTTCACTTGCTCCACCACCAGGATTTTCAGCTGCTTTTTCCATGGCATTCGCAGTAGTGAATTTGGTAAACTTATCCATGTCGTCCACCATATTCATATTGGTCATTTTATCATAAAACTCTTCTACTTCTTTAGGCAAGGAAGTTGAAGTGATTTGAAACTTGACCAGTTCTATTCCAAATGGATCTAAATCATTTTGTAAGAATGGAGCAACTTTATCACCCAATTCGGTATAGTTAGCTACCATGTCCAGCACTGAAACTCCAGACTCTGCAACTGCTTCTGCAAACTTAGGTGAAACGATATCACGAAGGGCAGCTTCAATTTCCTGAATCTTTACAATGCCTTTTGTTCCGGCAAATTCCGTAAAGAATTTTTCAGCATCTTTTATTTTAATAAAATACTTTCCAAAAGCTTTTACTCGAACCTGCTTGAATTCAGGATCACGAAGTATAATCGGGTTTGGAGTTCCCCATTTTAAATCTGTAAAGGTTTTGGTACTTAAAAAATATACATCGCACTTGAATGGAGACTTAAAGGCTTTATCCCAATTTTTCAAAGAGGTCAAAACGGGCATATTCTGCGTATTCAATTCAAACCTTCCTGGATCATAAGTATCCGCAAATTGGCCTTCATCGAGAAACAAAGCAACTTGTGACTCTCGGACGGTAAGACTAGCACCGTATTTTATGTTAGCGTCCTTGTCTGGAAATTTCCAAAGAACCGTGTCTTTGTCTTTTTCTACCCAGTCAATGACTTCAATAAATTCTTCTAAAAAAAAGTCTAATAATCCCATGTTGATAAAATGTGTTGATTAGTCAATAATAGTTCAAAATTAAATGTCAGATATAATGTTGTCAAATTACTACATAAAAACTAAAAAACACGTCGAGATGTTACTTTTTTTCGATAAAATAATTGATTTCAAGCTTTAAATGCGGTTTTTATTTTAATTCGGCTAAGCATCTAAATAAGCCAATGCTTGCTTTTTGTAGGTTCTGCTTATTGGGAGTTCTTGTTCTTTTATGGTTACCAGCTCTTTATTGAAGGAATCAACTTTTTTTAAATTGATGATATAGGACCGATGAATGCGGATAAAATCATCGGGAAGTCTTTGTTGAATCGCACTTATTTTTTCTTTAGTAGTCAGGTTGCCGTCCTCCGTATTAATTTTGATATAATCTCCCAGACTTTCTATAAAAAGAAGATTTTCAAAGAAAATCTGATGTTGTTTTCTGTTTGCTTTTATTAAGATACTTTCCGCTTTATTTTTCACTATGTTATTTTCCAAATCTAATACTTGTTCCTTTTTTTGATTAAAAGCCTGTACAATGTGAACAAACGCATTGACTAAAACTATCAAATACATGATCAAGCTTAAACTCAATAAGTTTATAGTTAAAAAATTTATTCCTTGTCTTTGATAAAAATTGAAAATCAATAAGGATAAAAAGATGACGAGCATCTGGAGATATAAAGAAATAATGATGGTATAAACGAGGTAAAGTGTAAATTGTCCATACTTTTGTTGCATTAAATAGTCTGGAACCAATTTTTGATTAAAATAAAAAGAGGTCCCAATAATGACAGGCAAAAGCGCAGATACGAAGTAGAAGGTCTGTACGAATGTAGTCCCTGACCATGTGAAAAACATGATTAAAAGGATAAGCGCTATTCCCCAAAAAATACTATTTTGTTTTACATTCATACTGCTTAAAACTTAGAACCTATTCAAAACCATTGGATGTACATAAGATGTTGATTTCATCCGTACTGGTGTCTCAAAACTATTAAAAAGTGCCTAAAATAAAAGAGAAACGGCTGGTTTATCGATAGAATGCAGGTTTCGAAATGGATTCTACCTTGACAAAACATAGGTTTTAGGCTTAGCTTTGAGCTATACTTTTTTATTCACCCGAAGATTGCTTCAAGCTATAAATCTTCATTAATTTTTAAAACATGTTAGACTTGCTTTATCAAGGAGGCCCACTATTTATGGGGATCTTAACTTTACTATTTTTAGCTTTATTGGTTGTTTCATTTATAAAAGGAAAAGCTGCTTTACAAAACTCGGTGAGTGATTCGAACGATGTCTTACGTAACGGCTTAAAACCCATCAAATCTATTGGAACATTAGCCTTAGTCATTGGAGTACTCGGCCAGTTGATTGGACTATATAGTGGCTTTCAAGCAATGGAAGCTTCAGGTGGTGGCTTTTCTCCGGAGATAATCGCCGGAGGTTTAAAGGTATCGATGATTACGACTATTTATGGGGTGATTATTTTTCTGATTAGCCGATTGATCCATTTATTTATAAGCTCTAGGATTAAGTAGGTTATGGGTTATGTAGTTATGTAGTTATGTTTAAATAACCATATAACTACATAACCAAATAACCATATAATTTATTCCTCCGCCTCTACCCTGTTCATAACTGTTTCCTGGTGATTAATCGATTCCTGGTGGATGGCTTTTAAAAATTTTCCAATAAAGTCTTCGCTAAGTCCTCGTGCTTTTCCTTTGGCTGCTGCTGCTTCTAAAATTTCTATCCATCGAGCTGGTTGCAAAATGGCAATATTGTTTCGCTTTTTATACAAACCAATACTGTCTGCAATTTTCATTCTCTTACCTAAAAGGTCCAAAAGCTCATTATCAATCAAATCGATCTGTCCTCGCAGATCTTCAATATGATCTAAAAATTCTTCATCCTTCGAGGTTGTCTCCCGAAGCACCAGGCTTTTAATTAATTCGTCAAAGACAAATGGCGTGATCTGTTGTTTCGCATCACTCCAGGCATTATCCGGATCAGGATGCGTTTCGGTCATCAAACCATGAAAATTAAGATCCATCGCTTTCTGGGCTACGGGTTGCAAAATATCTCGCCTACCACAGATATGGCTATTATCACAAATGAACGTCAATTCTGGAAATTGTCGCATCAAATCTATAGGTATTTGCCATCTTGGTGTGTTCCGATATGTTTTATCATCAAAGGAAGAGAAACCCCGATGGATCACTCCTATTTTTGAGATCCCTGCTTTGTAGATACGCTCTATAGCTCCGATCCAAAGTTTCAAATCCGGATTGATGGGATTTTTTATTAAAACCGGAATATCCGTACCTTCTAAAGCGTTCGCAATTTCCTGAACAGCGAAAGGGCTCACCGTAGTTCGGGCACCGAGCCAAACAACATCAATTCCATATTTCATCGTTTCATAAACATGGTTGGCATTCGCCACTTCAGTGGTAACTTTTAAACCTGTTTCTTCTTTTACTTTTCGAAGCCATTTTAACCCTACCACACCAACTCCTTCAAAAGAATTGGGTCGTGTTCTAGGTTTCCAGATCCCTGCTCTGAATAAATCTATTTTTTGCTCAGCTAAAGCTTTTGCTGTTTGCATCACCTGCTCTTCTGATTCTGCACTACATGGACCAGCTATAATTATTGGTCGATCTGTTTTCTCAAAAATTGGTTGGAATTCCATAATATTTTTTGTTTTTGTTCATTTAGAAAATGAAGGAGTGTTTTAGTCAATGATTCTTTTGATTGAATTTGCTTTTTGAATTAATTCTTTAAATCCTACAAAGTCTTTTTTTATTAAAAAGCTTCTAAATTTTGCCAATGTGTTAATATGTTCATCTAAAACGTCCATGACATTGTCTCGGTTTTGTTCAAAAATAGGCACCCACATTTCAGGCGAACTTTTAGCTAATCGTACCGTCGAACTAAATCCGCCGGCCGCCAATTCAAAAATGCGATTTTCATCTTTCTCCTTTTCCAATACCGTCAATGCCAAAGCAAAGGAACTGATATGTGAAATATGTGAGACATATGCGGCATGGACATCATGAGCTTTCGCATCTTGATAAATCACATTCATGTTCAAAGACTTATATAAATCTTTAATCTTTTCTAAAGCTCCAGGATCACTTTTTTCAACATCACATAATACAGAACATCGATGATCAAAGAGATTTGGTATCGCAGCTTCTGGTCCACTATATTCTGTACCAGCCATAGGATGCGTTGCAACATAGTTTTTCCTTTTCGGATGACCTTCCACTATTGCTGCTAAACCTGCTTTAGTTGATCCCACATCTATGACAATTTGATGGTCTACTATATCTAAAACTTTTGGCAACAAACTTTCCAACACATCTACCGGTGTAGATAAAATAATGATATCTGCTTTTCGAACACCTTCTTCAAAAGACATTTCTTCATCTATCAACCTTCGTCGAATCGCTTTATCCAAATTCTCTTGATTCTTATCGACTCCAATGATGGTCCTGGCAAAACCATTTTCCTTTAGGCTTATAGCCATTGATCCTCCGATTAAACCAATTCCAATAATTGTTATGATCACTTTTGTTTATTTTTAATTTAAAGTCTTAGTTAGCTCGCTGAATATCGTTTCGCTTTCAATTTAACGATCTTATAAAGTTTTCTTTATTCTATTGATTGCCTGGTCAAAAAGCTCTATCGGTGCGCAGAGAGAAATTCGAATATAATGATCTCCCTGGGTTCCAAATATTCCTCCCGGAGTTAAAAAGACATGGGCATCATTTAAAATCAAATCTGATAATTCGTACGCATTTTTAAACCTGGATGGAACTCGCCCCCAAACAAATAATCCGCCTGCTTCTTTCTGATATTCACAATCAAGCAAATCCATAATCTCTAATACCTTTTCTTTTCGCTCCTTATAAATTTTATTCAAATCTTCATACCAAATCTGGTCTAGTTGTAAGGCTTGAACAGCTGCTAATTGTGCAGGAAGAAACATTCCAGAATCCATGTTACTTTTAAACTTTACAATCTCATTCAGCCATTCTTTTTTTGCTCCCAGCATTCCGATTCGCCAGCCTGCCATATTGTGCGACTTGCTTAAGGAGTTTAATTCTATTGCTACTTCCTTTGCACCTTCAACAGACAAAATGCTCAAGGGCTCATTCAAAACAAAACTATAAGGGTTATCATTAACCAAAAGGATATTATTTCGTTTTGCAAAAACAATAAGTTGTTCAAAAAAAACCTTATTTGCAGAAGCCCCCGTTGGCATATGCGGATAATTGAGCCACATGATTTTTACCTTCGATAAATCTGATTTTTCAAGTGCTTCTAAATCAGGCAACCAGCCATTTTCGGCCGTCAATAAATAATCCACTGGTTGCGCTCCGGCTAATAATGCAGTTGCACGATAAGCAGGATAACCGGGATTCGGAATCAACACCTCATCTCCATTTTGAAGAAAGGTCATGGAAATATGCATAATCCCTTCTTTGGATCCAATCAAAGGAAGAATTTCAGAAGCAGAATCTAGGTCTACTTTGAAAAAGGTTTCGTACCATTTCGCAAAGGCCTCTCTTAATTGAACTGCACCGATATACGATTGATATTTATGATGCCCATCTTTACCGCTTTCTATATTTAAACGATTGATTACTTCTTTTGCAGGAGACAAATCAGGACTACCAATACCAAGGTTCAGAACATTGACACCTTGCTTTCGCATTCCAGCAATTTCTTTCAACTTTTTAGAAAAGTAATATTCTTTTACCTGCTTTATTCGATCTGCTGTATCAATCTTCATAGTGTATTCCTTTTGGGTAGCGACCTAAGATTCTAAGGTTTTTTGTTTTCCGTTTTAAAATCAGAATAGTTGTATCAAAACTAGATGGATCTTCCATAACAAAATCGATATAAAACATATAATTCCATTTGTTTCCAACAATCGGCATCGATTGAATTTTTGTAAGATTTGCTCCAACATTCGCTAATTGTTCTAAAACTTTATACAAGGTTCCTCTTTCATGAGTCAATTCAAAACAAATAGAAACTTTCTCAAAAGTCGATTCATCAAGATCTTCATCTCTTCTTTCCAGCGATAAAAATCTGGTATAGTTTTGTTTATTATCTTCAATTCCAGCAGACAGAATTTCTAATTCGTAAAGCTCGGCAGCCAGAGTACTTGCAATTGCTCCGATTCCTTTTTGATTTAAATCAAAAATATTTTTTGCACTCAGGGCGGTATCCTCTGCTTCTACTAAACGTATATGCGGATACTGTTTGAAAAAAGTACGGCACTGAGCGATTGCCATAGGATGCGAATAAACTTCTTTTAATTCGGGGATCGTTTGACCAGGCAATGCCATTAAATTATGTTTGATCCGTAGAAAAAGCTCTCCGGTAACATCTAAATTAGACGATCGAATCAAAGGGTAGTTTCTAACTAATGACCCTGCTATTGAATTCTCAATCGCCATCATTCCGCCATCATTATTCTGGGATTCAACAATAAGATCACTGAATGTAATTGCAGGAACCACATCAATCGGTTCTTCATGATAATTGCGTGCGGCAATCTCATGAAAAGCTCCTCTTACTCCTTGTATTGCTATTTTTTTCATTTTTTAATTTTAATCCAAATAAAAAAGCCCCGGTCTTTCGGAGCTTTCCCTGCATTGAATTTTATCATTGATCCAATAAAGATTCGCTCCTTTGGTTTTCCAAAAAAGAAATAAAAATGATACGTTGAAATGGTCCATGTCCCTAACATTTGTTAGTATTGGTTAAGGCAAACGAAAAAGGAGTTTCACAAGTGAAACTCCTTTTTTATATTTTATAGTCAAAAAATAATTAAGTAGCCTCACTTTTGGTGACGAGCATAAAAGTAATGGCTAAAAAAGTAAAAATTATTATTTGAAATTTGGTTCATTTTTAAAAGCTTATACTACAAACGTAAGTTCTTTTGTTCTTAGACGCAAGAAATTTGTAGTCTTTTTTATAAAAAGGTGCAAATAAGTCACGCTGAACTTCCAGGCAAAGGATTCCACCTATCTATGCATTCGAATACTCATCAAACTTATGAAAAATGGTTTTCAGCTTTGGATATTCGTAGAGACCGAAACACTAAAGCCGAAAACCGTTTATAATTTCTACCAAGATTAAAGAAATTAATTAAGCCATTCCTTCATTCAAGAATTCGAAATGACTCCAGGTAATTTCAATTATTCTGTAGCGAAAACAGTTAAATCAATACCTTTATTTACTTTAATCTCTTCGGTTTTCATATCCAAAGGCCCTGGACCTACACCAATCAAAGTTGTCAAATGCGGAAACATAATGCCATCAACTTCTTTATAATCTTTAAAATCGGTCGTCACTGTTTGGGGACCTTGAGTGGTAATATCTCTTACTTTCAAACTAGTTTTCACATCATAATATTGAGTTGATTTTTTTCCTGAAGGAGATTCAACTTCTAAAATGTATGCATCTTTACCGTCTATCTTTTCAGCACCTGTCAACTTTGCCTTATAACCAGATGACAAATATTTCATTTCCGGAAACAATACCGCACTTTCTTTTAAAGAAGCCTTCGTTTCATCATCTACTGGCATACTTTGTCCTTGTTGTTGAACCATTGCTTTTCCATTATCGTAAATTTGCTTACTCATTACACCCATGCCGGTCACTGACATAATATTGGCAAATTTCCCTTCCATTACATAAAGATCTAAAGCCAAAGACATACCTCCCATAGATGCTCCCATTTTCATTTGAACATCTTTAACCATGTTTAGCTTCCCAGCTCCACCAATGGCATTCACATAATCTGATAAGATTGTCTCCGCAGATGTTCCTTCAGGAATTTCAAAGGTTTCTTTGATCTCATTTCCATAGTTATCATAAAAGGTTACTGGTGCAATTTTTTCTAATTTCTCTGCCACCTCTCCTTTGTTTCCAACGACTACTATATGCGCATTATCTGGCTTGATATATTTTTGTGCCATCGCCATTAAATCAGCAGAAGTTACTTTACTTAGTTTTTCTAAATAACCAGCGTAATAATCTTTTGGCAGATTATATTTACTTGTATTTAAAGCAAAACGTGCAACGGTCTGTGGACTTTCTAAAGAACGGGAAAAGCTACCAGAGAGATAGTTTTTAACCAAGTCTAATTCATCCGCAGGAACAGGCTCTGTTCTCAATCGATTCAATTCATACATAATCTGAACGATAGAACTATCTGTCACCTCGTTTCGAACACCAGCACTCGCTGTAAAAGAACCAACTTCTTCATCAGAACTCAAGCTAGATCTAATACCATAAGTATAAGCTTTATCTTCTCGGAGGTTTCCATTTAAGCGACTTCTAAAAAAACCACCCAGCAAAGTATTCATTACTCTTGCCTGAACGGCATCAGCAGAACCAGGTTTGAAGTCTAAAGGATAGGTAACATTGATCACCGATTGAACTGCACCAGCTTTGTTCACAAAACTAATGTTTGTTTTTTCTGGTTGCTTAGGCATCATTAAATTGGTCTTTGCAACATTACCGTTTTTCCAGGAACCAAAATATTGATTGACCATTACCTTTGCTTCATCAGGTGTTATATCACCAACAACAACGAGGTAGGCTACATTTGGTTTGAAATAATTTTTGTAATAAGCTTTAACTTTATCCAACGTAATATTCTCAACCGTTTCTTCCGTTGTTAATTCTCCATACGGGTGATCTTTTCCATATTTTAAAACAGAAGCAACATTTCCGGCAATTGAATTAGGATCATCTTTTGAACTTGCTAATCCGGAAAGCGTTTGCTTTTTCACTTTTTCAAATTCTTCCGCTTTAAAGCTTGGATTTAATAAAACATCAGACATGACTTTCAAAAGGTTATCTGAGTGTTTTCTTAAAGAAGCGGCAAACATCCCTGAAGATCCGCTATTAAGAGTTGCTCCCATAAAGTCAATTTCTTCATCGATCTCTGCTTTGGTTCTGGTCGTCGTTCCCCGGCTCATCATTTCTCCAGACATATCTGCTGTACCAGCAAATTCTTTTTCATTAAAGGAATCATAATCCAAACTCAAACTAAAAGTAACTCTTGGCAATTTATGGTTCTCGACAACAATTACTTTCAAGCCATTTTGCAATTCGAATTGCTCATAAGTTCCTAGTTCAATTTTAGGCGCCGGGCCAGGAGCTGGAGCTCCGGAACGAAAATCTCCTACTGCTTCTTTGACAACATCTTCCGTTTTATTTTTAAGGTCTTCTGTTTTTTTAGCAACCTCTCCTGTTTTAGGTGTACACTGCGTAAAGAAAACGAGTGCTAAAAAACTTAAGAAAAATATATTTTTCATGTTATGATTAGTTTTTTAATTAATTCTATACTTAGTCGTAAAAATAGTTTTCTTTGATTTTATAATTTATCTGCTTTTGGAAGATAGTGAAGCGTCACTCGATTTTCTTTAGAAAAATATTTCTTAGCAACTCTTTGGATATCTTCTTTTGTCACTGCCAGAAACTTATCAATTTCTGTGTTTATCAAATTTGCATCACCAAAAAACAAATGATAATTTGCTAATGCTGCAGCACGGTTTTGAACACCAGAATTTTGGAGTACAAAATCATTTTCAATTTTATTTTTTAATTTTTGAAATTCTCGATCTCCAATCAGTTCATTTTGAACTTTTGCAACTTCTGCATCCATAGCAGCTTCCAAAGCTTTAACATCAACCCCCATGTTGGCGATTCCAAAAGCAATAGCAATACTTGGATCTTCTAACGAAAGTGGAAAATTTCCAACGAATAATGCTTTTTGTTGCTCATCAACTAAAGACTTAGACAATCTGGAACTTGGTCCATCCGCCAATAAAGTCGAAAGCATACTTACCGCATAAAAATCTGGTGTACCTTGCGCTGGGATTCTATAAGATTGGATAACAGCTGGCAATTGAATATTATCATATACTGTATCACGAACTTCTCCACCGAGCGGAGGTTCAACAATATTTGGTCGATAAATTGGTTTTTTACTTCTTGGAATATCTTTAAAATAAAGATCAATCATTTTTTTTGTTTCCTCAATATCCAAATCTCCCGCAATGGAAAGAACAGCATTATCCGGAACATAAAAATCAGCATAAAACTGTTTGTAATCTGCCTCTTCAGCAGCATTCAAATCGTCCATTGAACCAATAGGTGACCATTGATAGGGATGCTCTTTAAAAGAATGAGAAAGTGCCTCCAGTAAAACAGTTCCATATGGTTGGTTGTCATACCGTTGTCTCTTTTCTTCTTTTACAACCTCTCTTTGAGTTTCCACTCCTTTGATATCTACCTTTGCATGTAGCATTCTTTCCGACTCAATCCAAAGTCCAAGGTTGATTTGATTGGAAGGCAAAATTTCAAAATAAACGGTTCGGTCATGAGTTGTAAAAGCATTCAATGCACCACCTGCATTTTGAATATACTTATCTACTTGCCCTCGCTCAATGTTTTCAGAACCTTCAAATAAAAGGTGTTCGAAAAAGTGAGCAAACCCTGTTCTGTTTTTCTTTTCATTTTTTGACCCCACATGATAAGAGACCGTTACAGCTACAATTGGAGTAGATTTATCCTGGTGTAGGATTACATGCAATCCATTGTCCATGGTATACTCCTCAAATTCAATTTTATTCATTTGGCTAAAACCAGTTACTAAACCAAATGAAATAAAAAGTAATACGCTTAAAGTACGCTTCATTTTATTGATTTTTATTGATTAAAATAAGTGGCACAAGATAAGAAAGGCATCCTAGAACAAAGTCCTTTTTCGAAGAATTGTAGACGACATAAGACAGAATCAAGCTTTTATAAGATGAACAAAACTCTTTATAGGCTTAATGAATCATCAAAATTGATTAGAAAGGCGATAAAAATGGAGAAGATCAAACGTTTTAATAGTTCACTTCTAAAAAAAAAGCGAAATATATTATGGTAGATAATAGCGATAAGTAATTAAAAATCAATTGATTACAAGAATAAATTCCATTTTATTCTATGGTAAGGGCTTGAAATTGTCTTTGACATATAGGCATTGTACAATCTATATTTGCAGTACAACAAATTAAACCCCAATTTTTAAGTATAGTTTTCTAATAAATAGGACTATTAAAAAACTGCCTAAACTGAATTTAAAATATTTATTCTATCCTATTTTATTGCAAATTAATACCTTCACGAAGATAAATCTTACCCCAGTTTATCTTCGTTTTTTTTATGCAAAAGCTTGATACGCTAATAAAGCAGCTAAATAGGACAAAATCATCATTCCTATAAATTGAACAATCGGCCATTTCCATCCCCCGGTTTCTCTTTTCACAATAGCCAAAGTACTCATACATTGCATTGCAAAAGCATAAAACAATAGCAAAGAGATACAAGTTGCCAGGTCATACCTTTCCGAATTTCCTGAAGGTTTCTTTTCGGCCCTAAGCCGATCAATAATAGTAGACTCTTCTTCTGTACCGATACTATAAATTGTTGAGATGGTTCCTACAAACACTTCCCTCGCAGCAAAGGAAGAAATGAGCGCGATACCAATTTTCCAATCATAACCTAAAGGCTTAATAACTGGTTCTATAAACTTACCCATGTATCCAGCATAGGAATACTCTAATCGAATACTTGATTCATCTAATTGGCTAGTGTTGTCTGATGCAGCTATTTGAATTTGTTCTTGTAGAAAAGATTCTGACTTAGGGCTATTGGTAGAAAGCACCCAGAGGATTAAAGAAAATATTAAAATAATCTTTCCAGCTCCGAAGACAAAAGCTTTAGTTTTATTCAGGGTTTCTAAAAAGACATTTTTCCAATGCGGTAAACGATACCTTGGCAACTCCATAATCCATGCTCCGCTTTTCCCTTCTTTTAAAAACTTGGTTATTAGCCAGGCTGCAAATAAGGCAGTAAAAGTGCCCAACAAATACATCGACAAAAGCGCAAGTCCTTTTATATTAAAGATCCATAAAAAAGAATCTTCTGGAAAAATCAACGCAATAAGTATAGTATAAACTGGCAGTCTTGCGCTACAGGTCATAAAGGGCGTAACCAAAATAGCTGCGAGGCGCTCTCGTTCATTTCTAATTCGTTTGACCGACATAATCGCTGGAATAGAACAAGCAATTCCTGACATCAAGGGTATCACACTGCTCCCACTCAAACCAAATTTTTTCAACCATTTATCAGACAGGTAGGCTATTCTGGATAGGTATCCTGTACTTTCTAAAATCCCCATTAAAACAAATAGAATAGCAATCTGAGGGATAAAAATAATGATTCCGCCTATCCCCGGGATGAGTCCATTTCCTAGCAAATCTGCTAACCAGGCTGGTTGTACATTCGCTCCAACCCATGAAGCAAGTTGCCCCATATTCTCATCAATCCAATCCATCGGATAAGCAGAGAATGAAAATAACGCTTGAAAAACTAAAAATAAAACTAAGATAAAAATCAAGCTACCCCAGAATGGATGTAACAAAACACGATCTAATTTATCTGTTGTTGGATCGTCTAAGTTTTTGTCATTTCGACTTACAATATCTTCAAGGAAGGTTACTAATTTTTGGTTTCTACTATCTAAGTCTTCTAAAACCTGTTGTTCGTCAACGACTTGATTCTGGTCATGATAACGCTGCACTTTCTCTACATAATTATTGACAAATACATCTCCTTCTAATACTTCATATTGCGTTCGAATAAAAGCATTGGGTGCTTTAAAACCATCTTCTTCAATAATTTTTTTTAGCTGGTCAAGACCATCTCCAGTTCTTGAATTTAATAAGACAACCGGGCAGGCAATTTTGTTTTGGAGTTTTCGCAGTTGGATTTGAATACCCTGTTTATCTAATTCATCTTTGAAATTAATGGCCATCGCCATCGGGATTTGCAAATCAGCAAGCTGGCTGAAAAGCAGCAAATTGTGTCGCAGCTTTAAACCATCTGAAACAAAAACAACGCAATCTTTTTTTGGATCTAATTTTAGAATTTGCTGAATACTGACTCGTTCATCCAAACCATCGGACCATAAGGAACTGAGTCCTGGAAGGTCAACAATAGGGATGCCTTGAAAGATGCCTTCTTTCTTTTCCACTGTCACCCCGTCGTAGTTTCCTGTTTTTTGACGAATGCCCGTTAATAGATTAAACAGACTACTTTTCCCAACGTTGGGGTTTCCTACCAATAGAATCCTACTACTCATTTATTTTAATAACTGTGATAGGTCTCGCATTTTCTTTTCTAATAGCTAATCGCTTCCCTTCGATTTCTAATAATAAAATCTCCTGCCATTTATCGTTTTTAACAACTTTGATTTTAGTTCCTTTAAAAATACCATAGCTCATCAACAATTTTGTTTGATCAGCGGTATCTAAAACTAAAACATGCTCATTGTTTTTTATTGCTGTCAGGAATTCCAATTTTCTTTATTTGTATTGAATCTAAATAAAAACTGTGCAAATATAAGTTTAATTCTGAAATCAGGTAATTTCTGGAGAATTTAAAAGAAAAAGCAGGGAATGGAAGTAGATTAGGCAGGATATGTCTTTTAAAGGCATAAATGATTCAAATCCAATTTTCAATAAATTTCGTCTATAAAATTGGTACTAATTGGAAAAAGAAAATATTATGAAGAGTATAATA
>CAYXQH010000045.1:0-17781 GCA_964467425.1 uncultured Saprospiraceae bacterium | reverse complement strand
GACAACAGCCTCGTATCGCTGCGATTTTTCTAATAGATCAATGTATTGCAGGAGTGATTTGGGCTTTCCACCATATCGAGCAACTAACTTCTGGTCAAAATTCAGGCTTTTATTGGCTAAATCTTCCGGATTCACTAGAAAAATAGGGGTATCGTTTACATATATTTTGTACATTTGAGGTTCATTTTATAACGGATAAAGAGCAAATGAATATAGCTGCAGAAGTCGCTAAACAATTATTGCAAATAAAGGCAATAAAACTGAGTCCCCAAAATCCTTTTACCTGGGCCTCCGGTATTAAATCTCCTATTTATTGTGATAATCGTATTGTCCTTTCATATCCACATTCCAGAACAATAGTTATTAAAGCTTTAGTTGAAAAATCGAAAGAATTTGGCAACTTTAATATGGTGGCTGGAGTAGCTACAGCAGGAATTGCTTATGGTGCATTAGTGGCAGCTGAATTAGGTCTTCCATTTGTATATGTTCGATCGAAAGCAAAAGAGCATGGCAGACAGAATATGATCGAAGGTCAGCTAAGAGGGAACGAAAGAGTTTTGGTTGTTGAAGATTTGATTTCAACAGGAGGAAGCAGTATCAAAGCTGTTCAGGCAGTAGAGGATCGTGGATGTAATATTGCTGGAGTAATCGCTATTTTTAGTTATGGTTTTGAAAAAGCAGAAAAGACTTTTGCAGAAGCAGATTGTAATTTTACGACCTTGTCTAATTACGATGCATTGATTGAAGAAGCTAAGAATATTGGATATATAGATGAAAACCAAATGGAAACGCTGAAAAATTGGCGTGTTGCGCCAGAAAAATGGCAGGTAGTTTCGTAATATTTGCTTTGTTTTATAAGTTTGCGTTCTTTTAAATTTTACAAAAAGCATTTTATATCTCTTCATATCTATCAGAATTCACTACACACAATTCCTTGAGCTCAAACCCTAAAAATCAATTTTAAAAATAAGAGCTATAATATTTACTAGATGAATAAAAAGACCTCAGCTAAAGGAAAGACAATTCTGACAAAAAAATCGGAGACATTTTTACAAAAATATCTCAATAATGCCTCTCCAACTGGCTTCGAAGCGCCGGGACAGAAGATGTGGTTAGAATATCTTAAGCCTTATATCGATGACTGGAAATTGGACAATTATGGTACAGCCTATGGTATCGTTAATCCTGGCCAAAAATATAAAGTCGTTATTGAAGGACATGCCGACGAGATTTCTTGGTTTGTACATTATATTTCCGATACTGGTTTTATCTCCGTAGTTAGAAATGGTGGTTCTGATCATCTTATTGCTCCCTCTAAAAGAGTAAATATTCATACAAAAAAAGGAATCGTAAAAGGAGTCTTTGGTTGGCCTGCTATTCATGTTCGAAAAGGATCAGATGGAAACAAAATGACACCGAACATGGAAAATATTTTCATCGATGTTGGTGCTGCTAATAAAAAGGAAGTGGAATCCATGGGGATACATGTAGGTTGTGTCATTACCTATGAAGATGAGATGATGATCCTTAATGATAAATTTTATGTGGGAAGAGCTCTTGATAATAGAATCGGCGGCTTTTGTATTGCTGAGGTGGCACGTCTATTAAAAAAGAACAAAGTAAAATTGCCTTATTCTTTATATATCGTCAATTCAGTTCAGGAAGAGGTCGGTTTAAGAGGTGCTGAAATGATCGCTAATACGATTAAGCCTGATGTCGCTATTGTGACGGATGTGACGCATGATACCCACACCCCCATGATGAATAAAAAGAAATTAGGGGATGTAAAATGTGGAAGAGGTCCTTCAGTGACCTATGCTCCTGCGGTCCATAATAATTTATTGGATTTGATTATTAATACTGCGGAGAAACATAAGATTCCTGTACAAAGAGAAGCTTCATCCAGAAGAACTGGTACAGATACCGACGCTTTCGCTTATTCGAATGAAGGTGTGCCTTCAGCTTTGATTTCACTTCCGCTTCGATATATGCATACAACGGTTGAAATGGCAGATAAGGACGATGTTGAATATGTCATTCGGTTGATTTATGAAACACTCCTAAACATTAAAAAGAATCATAACTTTAAATATTTTTAGTAGAATTAGTCTCTTTACATTCTTCAATGTAATTTTAAGTTAAATCTTATTGGTTTTTATGACCAACAAGAAGTAAAGAGACTGTAAGCCGTTATTTTAACAATTCTTTTACTGCAATTCTTTTTTCTAAAAGGAATTTTAAGTATCATTGCTTTACAATCCTGTATAATCTAAAGGTTCTATATTCCTAGAACCAATAATCTAAACTAAAGAAATCAATACTAGTAACGTCTATTCTATATAGAATAGATGATGCTATATTTTTATTCACATTTGGTATTTATTTTGCATTAAATGCCCTGAATTACAGTGTGTTGTATCTAAAATATAGGCTTTGAGGCTTGTAATTAGTACAAAACTGAGCAAACCCTATCATAACCAAACCACATAATTTAAAAGATTATCCCTTAAAAACAGTCAGTTTGAGTATTCAGATTTTTATGCCTTTCTATAAACCCAAAGGTATAAGCATATATTAAAATTAAAATGGTATTCCCATGATTAAAGAATTACTACACAAATCGGTCTTATTATTAGTTTGCCTTTTAGGTATGCAATGCCTTTATGGGCAAGAATTTTTAGTAAAGGATATCAACCCAGGCGTAGGTTGGTCTTCCATAGATTTTAAATTTCGCATCGGCGCTGATTTCTATTTTGTCGCCAGTGGAGACTTAGGAAGAGAATTTTGGATTAGTGATGGTACACCAACCGGAACAACAGTTTTAAAAGATATCAACCCAGGGGCTTTTAATGACTCAGACCCAGATGACTTTTTTCAGTATAATGGAACTTGGTTTTTTACTGCTGATGATGGAACGAATGGACGAGAACTATGGACGACCGATGGTACAGCTAATGGAACGCTTATGTTTAAAGATATCTATCCTGGAGTATCCAGTGGTGATCCTTCTGAGTTTGTTATACTAAACGGTATACTATATTTCAGTGCAAATGACGGAACCAGTGGAGTAGAATTATGGAAGAGTGATGGTACTGTAGGTGGCACCGTAATGGTTGCTGATATTTTTGCGGGTATTTCCAATTCGTTTCCAAAAAGTATCGTTGCTTTAGGTAATGAAATTGCTTTTGCTGCAAACGATGGAATAAATGGAGAAGAAATCTGGAAATCAGATGGAACAAGTGCCGGTACTTCTTTGATTCACAATATTGCACCAGCAGCAGTGAGTTCTTTTCCAAAAGAATTAACTAGTGTTGGAAATAAAGTATTTTTTATTGCAGATGATGGAGTATTAGGAAAGGAAGTCTGGAGGACAGATGGTACTTCTGCTGGTACTACTATTACAACAGATGTGTTACCGGGTGGAGGACATCCGGATGTTAGTGATTTAAATGCTGTTGGAGATTATTTATTTTTTGTAGCAGATAATGGCTCCAATGGGATTGAACTATTTCGATCTGATGCTAATGCACAACCTGCACTTTCTGAAATCGTAGAGATTTTTCCTGATACGTTTGGTGCTACACCAAAAGACTTCATCATGTTGAATGGCGATATGATTTTTAATGCGAATAGCGGAGTGGAAGGTTTTGAACTTTGGAAAGCACAGGCATCGGATGGTTCTGTGAGTATGGTAAAAGATATTTTTCCAGGATTTAGCAGCTCCTCTCCTGTGATGTTGGAAGTGTTGAACAACAATGTTATTTTCAAAGCAAGAAGTGCGAATATTGGATTCGAATTATGGAAAACAGATGGTACTGATGCTGGTACGGTTCTTATTGCTGATATGAATACCGATCCTTCTACCAATCTTTCTAACTCTGATCCAACCAATCCAGTTATAAAAGATAATATCCTTTATTTCTCTGCTACAGATTATATCAATGGTTATCAAATATGGAGAACAGATGGAACAACATCAGCAACTCAACGCTTAACGAGTATACCGCACGATACTATTTTTACAAATACACATAAACCCGTCTTTATTAATAATCTTGGAAACTCCGTGATTAATTTTATAGGATTGGGAGACCCATTCGGAGAAGAACTTTGGGGCGCTAATATCATTCCGATTGATGCAAGTGATGTAACAACCAACAGCCCACTAAATTGTAATGGGGATACAGACGGAACTATTGATATTGTTGTTACTGGAGGTGTTGGTGATCCATCTTGTTTTACTTATACCTGGAGTGATCCTTCTTTATCTGGTTTAAACCTTACGGGATTGGCTGCGGGGAGTTATACGCTCACCGTTTCTGATTGTGTAGGTTTCCAAACAATTACTACTATAAGCATTGTAGAACCTGATCCAGTTTCAGGGGCAGCTATGGAAACAAGTACGGTCTCTTGTAATGGACTCTCAGATGGTCAAGCTGCTGTCGGAGGCTCTGGTGGTACCAGTCCATATACTTATTTATGGGATAATGGTCAAACGGGGCCTACCGTTACCGGTTTGAATGCAGGAACACATAGTGTTACTATAACAGATGCAAATGGCTGTACTGGTTTAACAACCGTCTTAAGTACAGAACCCATTATATTACAAGCGTCAACTGCTGCGGGAGCAACAATATGTCTCGGTGCTTTTAATGGTCAGGCTACAGTAACGCCTTCAGGTGGAACAAGTCCATATACTTTTCTTTGGGATAATAATGAAACAACCGCTTCTGCAACTATGTTGAGCGGAGGTACACATATCGTTACGGTGACCGATGCAAACAATTGTACAGAAACATCAATAGTCACGATAGCGGAGTATGCAGAAATGTCCGTAGGCTTTACGAGTCAGGATGTAAGCTGTATAGATGGAAGTAATGGAAGTGCTACTGCTTCAGTTTCAGGTGGTTCAGGTACTGGACATACGTATGCTTGGGCTGATGGATCAACAACGGCGACGATTAGTAATTTGCCAGCAGGTACTTACTGTGTTACTGCAACAGATGATGCAGGTTGCTCAGAATCTTCCTGTGTAGTTATCTTAACACCATTGATCGCTGTTAATCAGACGTCTACAGGAGCAGTGTCTTGTTTTGGAGGATCAGATGGAGAAGCTTCTGTTGTGATTACGAATGCGAATTCTACTTATACTTATGCATGGGATAATGGAGAAACTATGGCTACGGCTACTATGTTAAATGCCGGGCAACACATGGTTACGATAACAGATGCATTGAATTGTTCTACTATTGAAACAGTAACCATCACTGAAGCGCCAGTTTTCGTTTTTGTAGATTCTTTATCTACAGCACCTTCTTGCTTTGGAGCGAATGATGGTTCGGTAACGTATAATTTTGCAGGAGGAACCAGTCCATACGTATATAATTGGTCAACAGGACTTAGCACAAGCACAGGTACCTTAAGTGGATTGTCTGGTAATGCTACGTATTGTGCGACCATAACAGATGCGAATAACTGCGCCGTTTTTAACTTCTGTAGTTCCTTAACGGAGCCTGCACAGATTAGTGCTTCCCTAACAAGCCCCGTCGGTGATGTTAGTTGTTTTGGAGTTTGCGATGGAACAGCAAATATAAATGTTGCTGCTGGAGCCAATTATACTTTTACATGGTCATCAGGTGAGACCAATACAGGTATGACGAGCTCAGCATCAGCGTTATGTGAAGGTTTAAATAATGTTACGATTACAGATGGAACGTGTACAGTAGTAAATAGCTATTTAGTCAATAGTCCTGAAGAAATCGTGCCTACTACTGTAGTTTCAGACAACACTTGTTTTGGCGATTCTATTGGAAGTGTGACTGTTACAGCAGCAGGAGGAACGGGACCTTATACTTATGCATATAGTAATGGTAGTTCGAATTTACCAGCTGGTAATTATTCGGTAACGATAACAGATGCTAACCTTTGTCAAACTATTGAGCCTTTTTCTATTGCTGAGCCAGGTGCTTTGAGCATTAATTTCAACACGCAGTTGCCTTCTTGTATAGGTGCAGCTGATGGTGGAGTTAGTCCGGTGCCTTCAGGAGGAACAGCGCCTTATACCTTTCAGTTTAGTGCCGGACCAACTGGATTAGCTGCGGGTAATTATATGGCAACCGTTACGGATGCTAATAATTGTCAAACCGTTAGTCCTTTTACCATTACAGATCCAGCACCTATTCAAATTGCAAATGCAGTGACTGATATTTCTTGTTTCGGACAAGTGGATGGAAGTGTTTCTTCTACTGCGTCTGGTGGAACAGGACCTTATACTTATAACTTTAGTGCAGGACCTAACGGATTAGCTGCCGGAACTTATATGGTGACCGCTACGGATGCTAATGGATGTATGCAGGTAGATTCTTTTATGGTAACTGAACCAAGCGAAATGGCTACGACAGTTACAACAGTTGATGCTTCTTGTTTTGGAGTTCCAAATGGAAGTGCTTCGGTTACGACTAGTGGTGGAACAGGACCTTATTCATATAGTTATAGTAATGGTTCTGCAAATTTAACTGCTGGATCTTATGCGGTAACTACAATGGATGATAATGGTTGTACCCGGGTGGATTCTTTTGAGATCACTGAACCACCAATGCTGGATTTAATGATTACGACAATCGACTTGGCGTGTTTTGGGGATAGTGATGGAAGTGCTTCAGTAGTAGTAACTGGCGGAACACCCCCATATACTTTTAATGATACGTATACAGATTTGCCAGCAGGTTCTTATCCAGTCACTGTAACGGATGCTAATAATTGTGAAATTCAATCTAGTTTTGATATTAATGAACCTGAAGAGATTGACATAAGTACTAGTTCAACGGATGCAACAAATAATCTTGCGGATGGAACAGCAACAGTTACACCTGCTGGAGGAATAATGCCTTATACTTATGCGTGGAATACAACTCCTGTTCAAACTTCGGCAACTGCAACAGATTTAATTGCAGGTGATTATGAAGTGACAATAACGGATGCTAATGGTTGTGAAGTCATCACTACGGTGACGGTAGATATGATTGTTAACACGACTAATCTGGATCAATCGCTCCTATTTAATGTGTTTCCAAATCCAGCAAAAGATCAAGCTGTTTTAGATTTAGCTTTTTCAAATATTCAGGATGTTGAATTGCGTATTTTTGATGCCTTAGGGCGAGTTGTTTATTTTAAATCCTTAGATGCTGTTCAGCGAGAAGAAGTTAATTTAGATCTGAAAAGGTTTGGACAAGGTGTTTACTGGATTAGCTTGAAATCTACTAAAGGGCAATACGTTCGAAAATTGAGTGTAATTAAACAATAGTATTTTTATAAAAAAATAATGCGTTTTATCTTTTAAACGTATTCAGGCCTTCAGGTTTTGTAGTATCAAAACCTGGAGGCTTTTTCTTTAGATGTTCAGCTATTGACTAAGCTCTAATTTTTTATACTGTAAAAAGTCCAAATTCTGTTTATATTTGATAATATGGAACGTTTAATTTATTTATTGTTAGCCGGATTTTTATTATTTTCTTGTAATGATCCAAGTCCCAGTTCGGACACTTCAAATACTAATGCCACTGATTCGGGTAGTAAGAAAGACGCGATAAGTGAGGAGCCTGTTAGACCCTCTTCAAAAAACTACCCTTTACCGAATTGGCCTTTGACCCCGGAAAATACTAAAGGAAAACTTTTCCCCTATGATGAAGCCCTTAATGATAAAAGTCTTATTGCTTTTCGACAAGCCATCTATAATGCGGTTAAAGAAAAAGACATTGATTTTTTACTTTCAAAAGTACCGGATAATATAAGCTATAGTTTTGGAGATGACGATGGGAAAAAAGGTTTTATTCGTAAATGGAATTTAGATAATAATCCAGAATTTACTGGCTTATGGGAGGAACTAGGGAAATGTCTTGAATTAGGAGGTGCTTTTTATGATGGTGATAAGAATGCTTTTTTTGCACCTTATGTTTTTTTAAGTGAGGAATTAGACCCTTTTGAAAATGGTGTCGTCATCGGTGATAATGTACGTTTAAGAGAGGCAACAGGAAGTAGTTCTAAGGTTGTTGGTTCCTTAAGTTGGGATAAATTTACGCTAGTCGAATATGAAGGCGATTATGAGGTAGAAGAGATTAATGGAGAATCTTTCCCATGGATTCCTGTCAAAACGGACAATGGTGAGCAAGGATTTGTTTTTGCTAAATACCTGCGAACTCCTGGTGATTATCGGGCAGGATTTTCAAAGAACAAAGCTGGAGATTGGATGATGCATGTGTTTATAGTAGGAGATTGAATTCAGGGGTGAAAGGTTAAGTTAAGGAGAATACGAAAATGTGGTTATTAAAAAAAATAATTGATTTGGTGCTTTATGGCAATTTTTGGATTGCATTAGGAGCACTAGCATTAACTTTTCAGACACAGTTTATTTTCACTGGGGATACCGGATGGAATGAGTTGATTGCCTTTGTTTTTTTTTCAACCTGGTTGTTATATGCTTTACATCGAATCGTCGGAATTTTACGATTAAAAAATTTTCTGGATATAGAACGTTATAGTGTTATAGCACGATTTCGACATCATATTATTGTCTATGCTATTATAGCCAGCATCGGGACGCTTTGGTTTTTCTTTCAACTTTCCTTTTCTGTACAAGTAGCTGTAGTGTTACCTGGATTCTTTTCCATTGCTTATGTCGTTCCTTTTTTTGGTCGGAAAAGAAGACTTCGGGATTTTAATCAAATTAAAATCTATTTGGTTGCTTTTGTCTGGGGCTGGGTAACGGTAGTTTTGCCAGCCGTTTATTTTGAACTTGGATTTAGTTGGTCTTTGGTACTTCTTTTTTTAGAGAGAAGCCTTTTTGTTTTTGCGATTACGCTACCTTTTGATATCCGTGATTTGAATGTTGACGAACATAGTAATGTTTCCACTATTCCAGCAGTTATTGGAATAAAAAAGACGATCCGATTGGCTTTAATCTTATTAGTCCTTTGTGTAGTTTTTGCAGCTGGAAATTATATTCTTGGGTTTTATACTTTGCCTGTGTTACTTGTTTTAATAGCATCCTTTATCTCCACCGCTTTATTAGTTTGGAAATCTACACCTGAGCGTCATGATTATTTTTATTCTGGTCTAATGGATGGGACAATGGTTTTGCAAGGAGGGGGTATATGGCTATGTAGTTATATGGCTATGTAGTTATGTAATGAGAGGGTTATTCTTCATAGACGATGGTGCAGTTGTTGAAATGTTTCATCCAATCTTTTATAGCATAGTGCATTTTCTTTTTGTCTTTTTTTACATTGGTGAAATAGTGAACTTTCATTGGGCCCATTGTTGAATCGGGTGGGGTGGTCGTTGCAGCCCACATATTTCTATTCTTATCATAAGCAATGATCCCTTCTTTTTCGCGATGAAACCCCCGAACTCTTCCTTTCCACATGGTAAGAATGGATTTACCTTGCATGTTGTATTCATGGACTTTTTCTAGCCGTTCCATATTGTAAGCAAACTTGTTTTGATTTTCTAAACCAACAAGCGTATAAAAATCCTGGTACATGGCCGTATCTAGAAAAACAGAATCTTTTCCAATAAAATTCATGCGAGGTAATTCACCTTTATAAACATCATCATAGGTTTCGGTTAGCCAACAATTCGGGCCCAAATCACAGAGAAAAGGGAAGCTTTCCATGTGGAGATAAATTTCTTTTTTTCGACGATGAAAAACAAGATGACAATTTTCATCAAAAATCTCAAAGAAGGAATGATCCATTACAGCTCGCTGCCCTCGGATGTCTGCCGCACCATAAATTTTTTCAGTATAGCCATTGATATAAATATTCATAGCAAAATTTAAATGATCCTCAGTTACTGCACCTATTATCAGTTGTGCCGTATCCCAGGGATCGTTGAGATGCCAGGTACCCGTCCAGAGATCATGATCATGAGGTGATACATATTCTTTAAAATCGAAAAGCATGGTTTTAGAACTATCTATATTCCACCAGGTTCCTTCCATACGATCTGTTCCGGAAAATTTTCCAGAGAAAGATGCATTCCGTTCTTTATAACGTTCTTCAATTAATTCGAAGGATTGATCCTTTTTCAAATGACCTTCAAATTTTAGAACGCCCTCATGTTTGGGGTAGTAAATATGTCCTTCCAGTTTTCCATCTCCCCAATTTACCAATAGCATATCCATCGGGATCGAATCACTAGCACCAAGTTTTCCTTCATATCTTTTGATAAAGTATTTTTCTTCTGTTGGATCAAATCGCCCTTTTTCAATTCCGGGGAATGGCGATCGTTTCAGTACCGGAGGAACCTCCTGTTGACAGGCATAAGAAAACACTAAGCCTAATACCAGTAATGTAGCCAGGTATCGCATTTGGATTGTTTTTATGGATCGAGGATTATCCTTGGTTTGCAAGGTTATTTCTTAAAAATAGTAAATAACAAGATGTTTGTGGAGTGAATTGCTGCTTTTATTTTATAACTTAGATTGCCACCTACAGTGGAGTGATAGTTCGCCTTAGGAGAAAATGATGGTCTTGCGCCTTTGGTGGGAATGAATATGAGGATGAACTCCTAGTATAAATGAGGGGGGACTTTATTGCAATGCTTTAAAAAATCAGAATTATGAAAATACGAATGTTTACTTTAGGATTAGTTTTTTTGAGTTTTGGAATGTCCAATTTATTCGGGCAAATTCCGAATCATAGTTTTGAGTTTTGGGAGACTATTCCATATTATGAAAATGTAGAGCCTTATGCGACATCAAATTTTGGATCTTATGTAAATACAGGTGTTCCGAATATAACCCAAGTTCCTGGTGTGACTGGAAGTGCGGTTCGAATGGAAACGGTCCAGGGAGTATTAGGTGATACCCTTATTGGATCTTTGGTTTCAGGGAATATTTTTACGCAAAATTTTGAAGGAGGTAGCCCCTATAATGATACGCCGGATTCTATTGGTGGATATTTTAGGTATGACATTCCTGCAGGAGATTCTGCTTTGATTTTTGTAATATTTAATAATGATCTGGTTTCTTTCCAGGTAGCCGTTGGAGGCGGGACGATAGGAGGGGTGCAGCCTGATTTTACTTATATATCTTTTCCTATTTCTGAATTTTCTCTTGCTCCGGATTCTGTATCAGTATTAATTACTTCTGGAAATATTTTTAATGCTCCAGCACCGGGAGGGTGGATAGAAATAGATGATTTGAAATTTATAAATGTAGATGACCAATTGCCAAATTGTAATTTTGAAGAATGGAATGAAGTAGCAGATGAAAAACCTTTTAACTGGAGTGCTGCAAATATTCTTCCCGTCTTATTGGGACAGGCTCCCCCTATGACGAAAACTTCAGATGCTAGTGATGGTAATTTTGCTTTACGATTAGAGACGGTACAAACTACTTTTTTTGCTTCTATTGACACCTTGGGTATATTTTCTACTGGTGTTTTTAATCCGGCTTCAGGTGATTTTGAGGGAGGAAACGTAGCTTTTTTAAGTAATTCGGATAATATAGAATTTAATTTTCAATATAAATATTTACCTGTTTCGGATAATGTAGGTTTGGTTAATTTACTTTTTACGGATAGCTTGGAAAATGAAATTTTAGACACAATCTATGAGATTCCTCCGGCAACTGAATATACGACGATTAATTATGGGGTGAATTTACCAGTTGAGGCTGATTTTGTTCAGATCACTTTTGCTTCAAGCGATTATAGAGAGGAATCTTACTTTGTTGAAGTGGGGGATGTTCTTTTTGTAGATGCTTTAGGATTTGCTGTTACTGTCAATACAGATGACTTGATTTTTTCTGATATTTTAAAAACGTATCCGAATCCAGTAAATGATTTATTGACGATAAATACAGGTGGCATTTCTTCCGTTTTAAATTACATCACTTTTTATGATTTAAATGGACGGGCTGTTTTGCGGAAAAGGGTAGGAGCTACTACTTCAAAGCTTCAGCTTGATGTTTCTTCTTTAAGTTCAGGGATGTATTTTTATGTGTTGATGACGGAAGAAGGAGAGTATTCTGGGAAAGTTATTAAGGAATGATGGTTCAGCAAAGCTGAAAATGATAGTTCGCCTTTGGCGAAAATGATGGTCATGCGCCTTCGGCGACATGAAATGATAGATTGCCTAGGGCAATAATAAACCAAGCTTATAAGTCCCATTATTGCCGTAGGCAATCTATCATTTCGCCGAAGGTGACCATCATTTTCGAGCGAAGCGAGAACCATCATTTTCTTTCTTTGGAAGAACTATCATTTTCGCCGAAGGCGAACAAGCTTAAATATCTCCGTCTAAAGATTTTTTGATGAGCTCTCCTTTACTATTGATTTGTAAGGCTTTGTAGATTTTTTTGATGTGGTCTCGTACCGAGTTTATGGAAATCATGTATTTATCTGCGATCATTTTGTAGCTGAGTCCTTCCACAACGCCCTGAACAATTTGTAACTGTCGTGGTGTGAGGTTTGATGCTGTCTTTTCTTTTGGTGCGAAATAGTCAACTACCTTTCTAGCAATGGATGGTGACATATAACTGCCGCCACGAAAGATTGTAAAAATAGCTTCCTGAATTTTTGTAAGAGGGGTTCGTTTGGTAAGGTAAGAAACAGCACCCGCGCATAAGGCTTTGAAGATTTTGTCAGATTCTTCAAAAGTAGTCAACATGATAATATCTACTTCTGGTAATAAAGTTTTGATTGGTCGTATTCCCTCTAAGCCTGTCATTCCCGGAAGGCCAATGTCTAAGAGCATTACATCAATTTTTGGATTGACAGCCGCTTTGACTTTTTCAAGATAATCCTCTACACTCGTTTCAATGAAAACGATATTTATAGATGGATTGATACCTAAAAAAGCTTCCAGACTTTCTTTGACTACGGGATCGTCTTCTACAATTGCGAGGTTGATACTTTCCATTCTTTTCTATATTTTTCCTAAGGTATGAATTTTTTAAGAAGGTTAAGGAGCTAAATAACTAATTGTTAGCTCCTTAACTTTCTTTGTTTTAACTAATCTGTTTTCTGATCCGGAAACATGGGTAATCGTTGTATTGTAAAATGAATCTCTGCTTTATCACCGTCATTTTTAAACCCTTTTACCTTAAAGGTTTGTGGTTGTTCAGTGATCTCAGAAGTTTTGATAGACATCGATTTCTCCCCGAGATGATCATTTGCACTAGTTGAATCATATTCAGATATCTTACCCCATACTTTGAAGGTACCTTTTTTAGTATTCTTAATCTTGATCTTCATGGATTCATTAATGTTAATTGGTCCACCTTTAGCTACGTCACTTGGGTTGTCATCATCTTCATTCCATGCAGTAATTGTTTTTGCTCCCGGTCCACTGAAAGAAGCTTTAACCCATCCATAAAATTCGTTAGAGCTACCTGGCTCATCAGAATCAACTCCTGTACATAGAATCTTATCTACGGTAAGTTGGTAAGTAACATCGTATGGTTTTGGTTTTGAAAAGAAATCACCTTTGCTATCTTTTCCAAAAGCAGTTTCATCTATCAAATACTGGATGGTTATAATTTTTAAAAGCAACATTTTTTTCTCAATATCTTTATCATCCGGGAAATAGATTTTATTCAGGAGATCATAATTTCCAGTTAGTAGTACTTCCATTGGGCCAGGATTGTTTTGTAATTCCCTTGACCATTCTTCTTTATTGGTAATACCACCTGCACCCATTGAAAAGTTTTGAGAAGAAAGTTTTCCTTGTTTACTGCCACTCACACTTTTTTTACCATATTCAAAACCAACATCGCCACCAATTTCTACCGCTTTAATTTGCCCTTTTGCTGAAGCTTTAAATTCGAATTCACTTTGACGGGTTGTTTCATAATCCATTTTTGTGATAATCGTTTTGGAAAAGAATTTTCCTCCAAAAGTGACATCATGTACAAAATGGGTTCCGAAATCTCTAAGGATTTGTTCGTATTGACTTCTGACACTTTCTATGTTTGAAGGGAGTCTTTTACCTTTTACATAAGCTCGTGGCTCTTTAATAGAACCGGAAGGCAAAGGCAACTCTTCTACCAAAGCTCTAAATTCCAGATCTAATTTTTGTCGGTATTTTACTACATCACCTTCTCTCATTCTTTCATTTTCTGCGTCATAAATTAACTCTTTTTCTCTCCACTTCATTTTTAGTTTTAAGTTATACATCTCCCGCTTGATGGTTCGCAAGTAGTAAATTTCAGAAGATCCTACTTTAGAATTATTCATCTCTTTATAACTCGTACTCATACTTCCACCACCAATACCTTTCACGCCAACACTTGCCCCAACGCTACCTCCAACCGTCGTTGTAAAGTCGCTATATTTGGTGATCCATGATTCGTTATCCATAGATTCTCCAGAATTGATTGGCTTAAATTGCGTGCCATATGGTTTTACATATTCACTTTTTAAACCAGACCTTTTGTTAGAAGAAGTCAATGTTACCGGATTAGAAAAAGTCGGTGAAGTACCTATAGAGGTAGGGTCAAGGGTAAGGTAATCAACACCTTTTCCAAGCCACTCAATATTCGGCATTCTGTTTAGGTTACCAGTAGTTGCACCAAAGTTCATTCCTGTAAGTTCATTTTCGACCCAGTCAATATAATCGTCACGGTATTCATTTTTATTTTTAGCTTTTGCTTTTGTGTCTTCTTCTTCAACAACGACCTCTTCTTCCTCTTCTTCCTCTTCTTCAGGCATCTGGTCTTCAAAGCCAACATACTGAACGCCAATAGAGGTAAGATATCCATCTTCTGATTTTGCAGAAAATCCAAAGAAAGAAGTGCCATCAGGAATATTTATTTTAAAAGCTTTTTTACCTTGATTACCATATGTTTTGGAAAGTCTATCCGAAGTAATGATTTGTATGGATTGAACATAGTTTCCAGCTTCTCCGATGTGTCGACCTTTGATCCCTGTAACACACTCGCCAGGTTTCAAAACAATTTTATTGGTTCGTCCTTCTTTATCTCCCAGGATAGGAAGTTCGATCATCTCACCTTCTGGTGTTTCTAAAACCGTTTGGATACCTGTGATAATATAAGATCCCCAAATCCTGATTTCTGCTACTCTTGAGCCTTGAAGTGCATCATTGGAATCTTCGATTTCTTCACCACCACCTCCGCCTTTGAGATTTACGACACTTGATGCGAGACCTGCATCCGAATCACCTAAAGGCGTACCGGTTAGACACCATCCATCAGTTGCTCCGCTTGTTTCCTCTTCTTCTTCTTCCTCTTCAAAAACTTCTTCTTCCACTTCTTCAATTTCTTGGGCAGGGCCTCTGCTTGAAGAACCGGAACGCATAGTTGGTAAGTTTATACCGGAAAAGGAACCACCGCTATTACCACCCATACTTTTAACGGTACCTAATTCACCAGATTCTAAATTCCAGTTAAGGTATTCGTTTCCATTAAAGAAGTAGATCGTTCCTGATTTATCACTGGTAACTGCATCTACGCCATCTGTCCAGTTTGAAGGCCAGGCTTCCCAATTTTCGAAATCGTCATGCCCTTCATATGCTTCAGTTTTTTTATTATAAAAAATATACTCTGTGCCAGCCATAAACATATATCGATCTGCTCCATAGCTTACTGCGGCATCCAATCTGTTTCCCCAGTTGTCAGGAAGTCCGTTCCAATGTCCTGCGTTACCCATGACTAATTCCTCGGTATCCAAAATGATATAATCTAATCCGTTCATGAGCAACAAATACTGGTTGTCCAGCATAAAACTCGAGGTTGCTCCTGCCCAGCCCGGCCAATTGTCAAAACCTGCAAGAGATACTTCGATAGGATCGGCATCTTCAAGAGAGTACATTAAAAGATTAGTTCCACTTGTGAATGCAACTGCTCCAAAACTTGGGATGAAAGCCGCAGAACCTAAATCATCAGAATACGCTGCATCTAGTTTCCAACTGGTTTGAGCAGATATTGATCCGACACTCACAAAAAGCAAAATCATTAGACTTAGCCATATTGTGCTAAGTTTTATTGGATTCGTTAAATTGATTGACGTTTTCATTTTATTGGTTTTAATAGTTCTTTTATTTTTTTTTGGAATTTTATCCTCTTCGTCGTTTTATTGGCTTTCTTGTTTTTTTAGGCTTTGTCGTTTTTGGTTTTGTTGTCTTTGGTTTTTTGGAGTTACCTTTCTTCTTAATTGTTTTTTTCTTGACTATAGGTTTTTTTACCCCTGTTTTCTTCGTTCCGGTTTTCTTTTTAGTACTTGTTTTTCTTTTCCCGGTTTTCTTTTTGGATGCAGGTATTTTTTTACCGACTCTCTTTTTCCCGGTTTTCTTTTGCTTAGGCTTTGCTATTTTTCCATTATTCTTTTGCTCTCGCTCAGCGAGCTTGTCTTCCAATTCTATTTCTTTAAGCATGCGATCAGCCTTTGCTGCTTTTTGCTCATCTGATTCAATAAAGTCTTTCAAATCAGCTACACCTTCTTTTTCCATTTTTTTGTTAAAAAAGTCATCTGTCTTTTTTCCATCAGTATTGATGTTGTCTAAAACGCCGCCTCGATCTACAGTAGGTTCCTGAGCAAATAGTCCATTTGAAAAGCTAAAAAGCATAAAGAGGACAAGACTTAAGTATTTGGTTTTTTGAAGTTTTAAATATGTCATTGTCTTTTTGGTTTATTGATTTATTAATTAGCGCAATTTGTTGGTACAAAGATAAGTAGCATATGAAGTCATTGAAACCACATTATGATGTGGTAGGGGGTAGGTGTTGTAAATGTTTGTAAGTCAGCTGGTTATGCGTTTAGGGCTGAATGCTCATCAATTTTATGTTTTAAGGTGAGTAATAAATATTGGCGTTATGAGGTTTGTAATTGAAGGAGTAAAGCAAGAAAGGAATAATAAGATATTGTTCATTTGATTGTTTTCTGAGTTTGTGGGATTAATACCGAGCTGCAAATGTGCGTTACAGCTCGGCTTATTGGTTGTATTGGGGTTTGTCTTTTAGCCTCTCCGGCTACCTGGTCTTTTCTTTTTAGCTTTTTTCTTTGAGCTTTTTTTCGGAGCTGTTTTTTTAGCCGCTTTCTTGTTTTCTTTTATTTTCTTCTTAATCGTTTTATCTTCTTTCGCTTTTTTTGTCTTAATATCTTTCTTCGCTTTGGACATTATCTTTGCATCTTTCTTGTTTTGCTTGTCAGACAATTTTTTGAAATGCTTTTTATCAGCAGTTTGTTTGGCGCCTAAATCTTTAATCACTTTACCAGATTCTTTACTTTGCTTGGCATTCAAGGTTTTGAATTCTTTCTGATTTTTGCTGGTTAATTTGGCAGCTTCATTATCCTGCTTTTTCTTAAGTTTATCATTTTCCTTTGTTTGTTTTGTTTTTAAGGCTTCCACCTGGCTTTCATGTTTAGCTTCAAGTTTTTTAAGGTCCTTATCCAGTTTTGATATTTTATCATTATCAATTTTAGAATAGCCATCTTTCTGCTCTTGGACGGCTCCTTTCATTTTTTTCTGAATAAGGTTGTCTTTTTCAGTCTTTTGCTTTTTGTCTAAAGCAATTTCTGCAGCAGTTTGCTTTTTCGCTAAATTTGCTTTTTCAGCATTTTGTTTTTCTCCTAGCCGTTCAGCTTTATCAAATTGTTTAGTTTCTAAATTCGATTTTTCAGAAGCTTGTTTTTTTGATAATTGTTCTAATTTATTATTAGCTGTTTTACTTCCAGCTTGAGCAAAACTAGGATTGCTGATAAGAACAGAGAGTACTATTAAGATTGATAATTTAATGCAATTTTTCATAATCAATGGAATTAT
>CAYXQH010000044.1:0-17980 GCA_964467425.1 uncultured Saprospiraceae bacterium | reverse complement strand
CTTGTGCAAATCATCAATAGAATGCACGTCCTCTTTTTCAAAACCAATAACGATATCGCCTTTTGCTAAATCCGAATGAAATGCTGGTCCATCGGTTTCTACATCCTGAATATGAATCCCAGAGGCCACATTCAATTGGTACCGCTTAATAACTTTTGGATTAAATCGAACAACTTGTCCTGCGATACCAATATAACCTCTTCTAACCTTTCCCTCAATAATTAATTTGCCGACAATATACTTTGCCAGATTAGCAGCTACTGCAAAACATAATCCTTGCGCAGGTAAAATCACCGCAGTATTCACACCAATCACTCGTCCATGAGAATCGACTAAAGGTCCGCCAGAATTACCAGGATTCAATGCTGCATCCGTCTGAATAACATCATCAATTAAGCGAGCACCTTCCGATCGGAGTGTTCGCCCCAAAGCACTCACCACACCTGCAGTCAAGGAATACTGAAACCCATAAGGATTACCTATCGCTATCGCTAATTGCCCAACTTGAAGCTTATCAGAGTCTCCAAATTTTATGGGTTGTAAATTATTTGCATCGATTTGCAAAACAGCAATATCCGTAGCAGGGTCATCTCCTATAATCTTCCCTTTAAACACACGACCATCCTGCAAAACAACTTCAATGGTTTTAGCATCATTAATAACATGACTATTCGTGACTACATAGCCATCTGTTGAAATAATAAAACCTGACCCTGAACTAAACGGAGGACGTTTTTTTCCTTTTACAATAGTCGCTTTATGCTTACGGACTTTGATTTGAACGACTGCATCGCTAACATCATTAGCAACCTGAACGACTGTTTTCGAGTAAGCATCCAATAAATGCGAATCATCAACAATCATTTCATTTCCCGGTTCTTCAGGAGTATCATTTCCGTTTACATGGTATACATTCTCAATAAATCGTAGCATTGCCTAAATTTTTATGGTGAACAAGTATAAACCACTCATCCATAAGTATTCCAAAGCAGAATTTATGACAAACTAGGTATGTAAGTCACTGAAAACCAGACAGGAAGTCAGGTGACTAGGTAGACAGGTAGACAGGTAGACAGGTAGACAGGTAGAGTAAGATCCTAGAATACAATTGAATTTTACTTTTTTAGTTTTTCTAAATTGATTTGAGCAATAAAGGCGGATGCGCCTTCTGGGTATTTTTCAAGATAAGCTTCATAAGCTTCTGCGGTATTATACTTTCTAATCTGCTCCCAGGCAATTGCTTCTTTATCTTCCGCTGATAATTTAAGGCTTTCAATTTCCAGTTCTTCCAAATCGCCTTTAAAAACATGCTTATAAATGTATATCCCGTAACGCAACCCAAAACCACAAAAGCTAATATCTCGCAGATTAAATTTTTCCATTATTTTCAGATACACCGGTAATCCATAACTTACCGTTAACTGACTCTCCATTTTTCGTGTAATGGCATTATCATTTTTCTCTAGTAAATTATATAAATCGCAAACTTCTTCGAGATTATCATCAATTTTTTCACTGTACTCTTGAATCAATTCTTCCATACGAATTTTTGACAAGCCCATATTATGGGTTGTAAAATTATTTCGTCGTCGTTTTGGATTTGATTCTGACCAAGGTGGTCTAGGCATACTTCCTGAGAAAGCTGAACCCATAGCATAAGCAATGATATTTTTCTGAGCAAGCTCTGGGTATCCTTTCCAATTTTCAACAGTCTTGTCTACAAATCGATCCAGCCTTTCAAATTGTTGGGTTAAGGTAGTAAAATTCGAAGTTGGTGCTGTTCGGCTTTCCAGATCATCCGAATTAAGTGTATAATAAAGTTTCTGCAAAGCAACGGTTCCACATTCATCAATAGAAGAGACACCAAATTTATTGATATCCGTTGGAAAGAAATAGGAAACTTCTGTTGACCCACCACCTTGATCAATCAATAGAACAACATCGTCTTTTTCAAACTTCCGGGTGCCTAGCTTTTCACTCATCGAAAAATTATAGGTATAAACGATGGAATACATTGAAACCAATGACTCTTTTTCTTCTCCAACGATTATTAATCGAACGCCCGTTTCTTTTTTGATTTTCTCTACTACATCGTCCCTATTTGCCAGCCATCGAAAGACAGCCGTTCCTATAGCAACAATTTCTTTTTCATCAACACCTTTCGAGACTAATAAATCTCTATATTCCTTAATGAAGTTTAAAATATTTATAAAAGCCTTACTATTTTCTAAATCCAAGGTTCTATGGAAAGGATGTACTTCTTTTCCTAAATAGAACGCTTCTCCATGATTATAAAAAGAACTGGCATTCCACTCCTGCTTGGATGGCATTTCCTTAGGACCCACCAATATACGCCCCGCTTTTGTTCCAATATCAAAAACAGCACTCAAGGCTTTTCCTTCATATTTTTCAAAAAAGGCGTCTAATCTCTCTTTTTTATTTTCAATAAAAGACATAAATCAGTGGTTGTAGATCATTTTAAAAACTCAAAAATAAAACTATTCTTGTAAAATCTTTTAGGGTTTACATTTAATAATCCATCAAAACCCGATTACTCCTGAAATCTTCCCTATTTATCTTTATTTATTCTTATTTTTGTAGCTTGATTAAATATTGGTCAGACCTTCCTATCAACAGGAAGGGAGTTAAATACACTCGATTAATTTAATTCTTTGGCCGCTTATAAACAAAAGTGATAAAACTATGGTCAACCTCATTTTATTTGGTCCTCCAGGCTCAGGAAAAGGAACTCAAGCTAAAAAGCTCGTAGAGAAATATAATTTTTTCCATATATCTACCGGGGATATGTTTCGATACGAGATGGGAAATAATACTGCACTAGGTCAAAAAGCAAAAGAATTCATCACTGCTGGAAACTTAGTCCCTGATAGTTTAACCATCGAAATGCTTAAGCAAAGAGTAGTTGCTAATCAAGATGTCTATGGATTTATTTTTGATGGCTTCCCTAGGACGATCCCTCAGGCAGACGCATTAGATAGTTTAATGAATTCTTTGGGGCAAAGTGTCAACAAATTAATTGCTCTTGATGTTAATGATCAGGAAATCATTGATCGCCTACAAGAACGAGCAAAGATCGAAGGGCGAGCAGATGATGCAGATGTTGATACCGTTAAAAACAGAATTGAAGTCTATAAACAAAATACAACTCCTGTTTTTGATTATTATAATCATTTTGACAAATCAACAAAGGTGGAAGGAATAGGATCATTAGATGAAGTCTTTGATCGGATTTGTAAGGAACTAGATTAATAGCAAAGGTGTTATCAAAAAAGAAAACGAAAAGCTTTTTTGTTTAAACGTATTTTAAAAAACACCAAACCACGTTTTCCCTTTATACAATGGCTCAACAAAATTTTGTCGATTATGTAAAAATCTGTTGCCGTTCCGGTCACGGAGGTGCAGGTTCTGCCCATCTTCTTCGTAATAAACTTACGGCAAAAGGTGGTCCTGATGGTGGCGACGGTGGTCGTGGTGGTCATATTATTTTAAGAGGAAACAAACAACTATGGACACTGCTCCATTTAAAATATCAAAAACATATTATTGCTTCTCGCGGAGAAAATGGTGCGGATAGCCATAAATCCGGCGCCAATGGAGAAGACATCATTTTGGAAGTTCCGCTTGGGACGATCGTTAAAAGTGCAGAAACAGAAAAGATCCATTTTGAAATTACTGAGCACGATGAAGAAGTCATCCTAACGCCCGGAGGACGTGGCGGTTTAGGAAATGCTAATTTTAAATCTTCGACCAATCAAACACCGAGATTTGCTCAGCCAGGAGAACCTGGATTGACGGAGTGGAACATCCTTGAATTAAAAGTATTAGCGGATGTTGGTCTGGTTGGCTTTCCAAATGCAGGCAAATCAACTTTGTTATCTGTGATGACCGCTGCCAAACCCAAAATCGCTTCTTATGCTTTTACGACCTTAGTCCCTAATCTGGGCATTGTAAAGTATCGGGATACACGTTCTTTTATCATAGCAGACATTCCTGGTATTATCGAAAATGCACATGAAGGAAAAGGCTTAGGCCATCGCTTCCTCAGACATATAGAACGAAATTCTGTATTGCTATTTATGATCTCCTGTGATGCTGAAAATATTAAAAAGGAGTTTGGGATTTTATTAAATGAATTAAAGCAATTCAACCCAGAGCTACTGGATAAACCTAAAGTCTTAGCGATCACAAAATGTGATATGATTGACGAAGAACTTAAAGAATTACTGATCCCCGAATTACCGGAAGGCATCCCACATTTATTTATTTCTTCTATTGCGCAACAAGGATTGACAGAGTTGAAAGATTTATTGTGGAAAACAATTACAGATTAGATCATAAATAATATTCGACTCACTTTAAACTTACCCTTTCATGTCTTTACATCATAAAGAATTACTTTCTGATCTTTTTTTAAAATGGTCGAACGAACCAGCTGACTTAATACTTCCACTTGCACCCTCAGGTAGTAATCGTATCTATTATAGACTTCAGGGAAAAACAAAAGCCGCTATTGGCACCTATGGTTCCGATCCCAAAGAGAACAATGCCTTTGTGAGTTTTACAAAAAACTGGAATGTCAAAGGACTCCCCATCCCAGAAATATATGCTACCGATCTAGACAATAATGTTTATATCCAGGAGGACTTAGGGGCTACGACTTTGTACAGTTTTTTACTTCAAAAAGGGGATCAATTTTCTCCGAATTTGATCAAGATGTACAAGAAGGTCGTTCAAAGACTAGCCGAGGTACAGATCAACGGTGGAAAAGATTTGGATTATAACGATTGTTATCCACGAGCTGCTTTTGATAAACAATCCATGCTCTGGGACTTTAACACCTTTAAATATTATTTTTTAAAACTAGGTGGATTCGCTTTTGATGAGCAAGCGCTTGAGCAGGACTTTCATGCCTTTGCCGATTATTTATTGAAAGCGGATTGTGAGCACTTTATGCTGCGTGATTTTCAATCTCGTAATATCATGATGCGGAATGGAGAACCCTTTTTCATTGATTATCAAGGTGGCCGAAAAGGGGCACTTCAATACGATCTAGCCTCCCTACTCTATCAGGCAAAAGCAAATATTCCTCCTGAGATTCGATTGGACTTATTAAATACGTACCTCGACGCTGCGGAAAAATTGACACCAATTGACCGTGAGCAGTTTATCGAATTCTATTATGGATATGCACTCATCAGAGCCATCCAAACCTTTGGCACTTACGGTTACAGAGGACTTTATGAACGTAAAGAACATTTCCTAAACAGCATTCCATTTGCGGTGAATAACATTCGATGGTTTGTCAAAAATGTAGATTTAAAAGTAGAAGTACCAGAACTCTGGAAAGCCTTGAATGCCATCGCCGATTCTAAACAGTTTGATCCATTTGATACTTCAAAAGGCAATGACAGTTTGCTTTCAGTCAAAGTAAATAGCTTTTCCTATAAAGCGGGTATACCACAGGATGCGTCTGGAAATGGAGGTGGTTTTATTTTCGACTGCCGAGGGATTCATAACCCAGGCCGATACGAACCTTATAAAAAATTAACTGGGCGAGATAAACCGGTTATTGAATTCTTAAAGCAACATAGTAATATTGACAGCTTTTTAAATAATATTTATCACATTGTCGATCCTGTCGTTGAAAACTACATTGAACGAAGTTTTACAAGCTTGATGATCAATTTTGGTTGCACTGGCGGTCAACATCGCTCTGTTTTTTCTGCTGATGCCATGACTAAACATCTGAAGCAAAAATTCGGCATCAATGTAGAGCTGAATCATATTGAGCAGGAGAAGAAGAATTGGGAGAATTAGGGGAGTCACGACTTCGTCGTGAAATGATGGTCCCGATTTTCAATCGGGAAGTGATGATTTTGCCTTCGACAAAAAATAATAGTTCTGACTGCGTCAGAAAGTGATAGTTCGCCTTCGGCGAAAATAAAAAAAAGACCGACTTGCTCAATATCTAGCCACTTCTCGACATAGTCGAGACTATCATTTTCCTTTTTCAATCAGGAGTACAAATCGCTTTCATAAAATCTTTAAAATCATCTGCCTCTTTATACAAGTGATCATTATAGACTGTCGCTCGGAGTTTTAGGAGGTGTGCTTTTTCGTTTCGAAAGAGAAGTTCTACAGTAATATTTCCAAATCGTTGATCTAGTTTTTCTTTTCCAGCTTTTCGGAGATTGCTTGGTGGTTTAAGATAATGGCGTTCTAATTTTTCTACCCAATTTTTTCGATTATAAGTCCGAGTATCTGAAACGTAAGATTTATATCCTAGAGCAAGCACTTTTTCTTTTAAAACATCAAAAACAAAAACAGCTTTTTGATTTGAATAATTAGTCTCGATAAGGTGTAAAACAAAGCCTTTACTCGAAGGTGTATTTAAAAAATCGATAGTCTTGTCAAGACTTTTATTTTCTTCTAAAAAATACTGATAAGCTTCATAAAGAGATGCGAGTACTTCTTGATGTGAAGACGAACTTTTCCATTTTTCATATGCGATTTTCTCTGCTTCTGTTCGTTGGATTAATTCATGAACCACAGGCTGGTTGGAAGAACTTTCCTCTGCCGACTTAAAAATATTTTTTATCTGATCCCAGAAGTTTGACATATAAAAATAAAGCTTCTAAATAGTTTTGTTTGGGTAAAAATACAAAAGGTTATGGAAAGAGGAATGATGTTAAGGATTAACCAACAATTATACAGCCACCTTCACAAAATGATCCAGCCAGTTTTTCAACAATTGTAATCCATGCTCCGTCAGGATAGATTCAGGATGAAACTGCACCCCCAAAATGGGCAAGGTATCATGCTGAATAGCCATGACTTCTCCATCGGCAGTTTGAGCAATTATTCCCAACGGAGTGTTTTTAATTTTTTCCAAAATTAAAGAATGATAACGCATTACTTCAAATTGACCTGGAAGGCTTTCAAACAAGAGATGCTTTTGGTGAAAAAGCGTTGATGTTTTTCCATGAACTGGAAGTTTCGCTTTTTTTAAGGTCGCTCCAAAATATTCTCCTATTCCCTGATGCCCCAAACAGATTCCCAGGATTGGTTTTTTATCATGAAAATAATCGATCAATTCCATTAGGACACCTGCGTCCTTTGGCTGCTTAGGTCCCGGAGATAAAACAAGCGCGTCAAACTCCAAGGCTTTAAATTCTTCTAATGAACGTTCGTCATTTCGAAGGACTTCGCAAACAGTATTTAATTGAAGGAAATAATCGTAAAGATTGTAGGTAAAGGAATCGTAATTATCAATTATCAGTAGTCGTACTTTCTGCTTCATCAGGAATATCGTAAATATTTGGATTGCTTTCTGATTGTTCGACGCTCATTTCTTCTAGCTTGTCCATCATGTCAAGCGATGAATTCCAGAATTCTTCAAACATCGGTTTGAATCGGTAAGCAATAGTTTTGGCTTCTCCAGGAAAGGTTTCTAAATAAGGGTAAGTTATCGACTTTCGTTTGGTTTGATCATCTACTAAATGTGCCTGATCTCCAAACCAAACGAGCACGCTTAAAAGTAAAACTAAAACGCCTCCCAATAAAACGCCTCCAGCCAATTTATTGATAACATTTATATTGGCCGATTTTAATAAGCCCTCTAATCCTCTGGCTAACATTCTAATCAAAACCATTACGATCACAAAGGATAGTAAAAACCCGGCTAGAAACATCAATGGATTTGTATTATTGAAAGCTTTTTCAAGAAAATCTGTAGTGGCAGGAGCAAACTTAAAGGCAGCCATCAATCCGAATAATAAGGATAAAATGGTAAAAACGGCGCTAATGATACCTTTAGAAAAACCAAGGTAAAAACCGTAAAGCAATGTGATCACAAAAATAAT
Source organism: uncultured Saprospiraceae bacterium (assembly GCA_964467425.1). Classification (GTDB taxonomy): domain Bacteria; phylum Bacteroidota; class Bacteroidia; order Chitinophagales; family Saprospiraceae; genus JAHDHW01. The sequence continues at coordinate 10,097 of CAYXQH010000044.1, read as the reverse complement.
GTCGATACTCATAAACGTCTGCAAATTAATCTTTTATACTATAAAAATCCTACCATTTTAGATGATTAACCCGATTTTAACGACTATTAAAGGCTTGAAAGGGTGAAAAAGAATAGAAAAGGAGAGAATTGTATGACGAAATGGCTTTTCTAAAATCAGAAATCGTTAATCTTTATTCTACAATCATTGTGATTTAAGAATAAAAATTAACGATTTTACTTAGGAATGCTTTGAACAGTTTTAAAATTTCGTATTTATCCTTTCAAATCTGGCTTTAGATGTTTCGCAAAGAAACCAACCATCGCTTTATACGATTCGAAACGATTTTCTTCATTATGGAATCCATGTCCTTCATTGTATTTTACTAGATACGGTACCTCTACGCCTCTCTCCCGAAGTGAACGAACGATCTGATCTGATTCATCAATATTCACTCGAGGATCATTAGCACCCTGAATCACAAAAAGCGGTGCTTTGATTTTATCGGTGTGTAACGCCGGAGAGGCAGCAGCCATCAGCACACTGTCTTGCTCTGGATTACCAACCATTTTATACATCATATCCAGGTAAGGCTCCCAGTAAGGAGGAATCGTTTTCATAAAGGTGAATAAATTGGAAACGCCAACATAATCCACTGCGCAAGCATAAAGATCTGGTGTAAAAGTCACTCCAGCTAAAGTTGCATAGCCTCCATAACTACCACCATAAATGGCAACTCGTTCAGGATCAGCAACACCTTCATCAACTAACCACTGCACACCATCCGTAATATCATCCTGCATGGTTTTCCCCCATTGCTTAAAGCTGGACTCCCAAAAGTCTCGACCATATCCAGTACTTCCTCTGAAGTTCATTTGCAAAACAGCATATCCACGACTGGCAAACAATTGGATTTCAGGATTAAAGCCCCAGGTATCTCGATGCCAAGGTCCTCCATGTGGATTGACAATCACCGGAAGGTTCTTAGCATTGGCAACTTTAGGAAGAGTCAAATAACCATTGATTGTTTTACCATCACGACTCTTGTATTTTATTGGCTTCATCTCCGCCATATCGTTTTCATCAATCCATGGACTAACCTCTACAATTTTCTCTAACTTGTCTGTTGCGCTATCATAAAAATAATACGCCCCTAAAGATCGATCACTATAGGTTCGAATCATAAATTTATCTTCCGCTTTATTACTACCGGTCACAAACACCTCATAACCACTCAACTCTTTTTCCAAACGCTCTTGAAGCGCTTTTCTTTCTGTATCTAAAAAGTGAAAATTATTTTTTGCAGTATTATAAGAAATCGTGGTCAACACTTTACGTTTTCTGGAAAAACTTAAATTGCTAACATCCACTTCTGGGTGTTCAAAAATAGGTTGCCCAATTTCTTTACCCGTAGACATATCAAATTTAATAATGACACTTTTATCTCGACCAAGATTGGACGAAGTGTACACCGTATTTCCATTATCAAAATCAAAAAATAGAGGCTGGACTCCTTCTCTAAAATCTGTGGTTAAAATATCTTTAAACGGCTGATCTTCGGTTTCCCGATACATCAACGTTGTATTCGTTCCGCCAACAACTTTTGAAGCAATTCTCAGTTTCCCTTCATGATCTGTCATCCAGGTGTCGATAGGTTCCATTGGGTTGGTATTCTCCGCGATTTGCTTTAAATCCCCTGATTCAATATTCAATCGATAAGGTTCAAAAAGCTGAGGGTTATTTTTATTCATCCCAACAATAATCTCATCTTCAATATCTTCCAGGTCATCAATAATTTGAATCCGTACTTTCTCAAACGGCGTTAAGTCTTTGTCATTCTCGCCATTTTTATCTACAGCATATAGTTGGAAATTTTCATCTCCTCCGCTATCTTTTATAAAAAGAATCCTATTATCATTTGCCCAGAAATAACCGGAGATATCACGATCTGTTTCACTGGTAACTCTTACTACCTTATCCGAACCAATCTCTTGGACAAAAATATTCTGTCTTCTTTCGTAAGGTCCCATATAGGAGAAATGCGTTCCATCTGGTGAGAGTTGGTAACGTGTCTTATCAGGATTTTTAAAAAAGTCTTCGACAGAGTACTTAAAATCTCCTTTTGACGCGGCGATTAATTCTTTCAATTCTTTTGTGGAGGTAGGTAAACTTTTGTCCCCAGGCAATACTTTCTTTTGTTCTTCAATCATAGAGCTTTCAGTTTTCTTTTCAGCTGTACTTTCGCTAGGTGTATCTGTACATGAATAAAATATACAGTTTACAAAAATAATTGTTACGATGATCAGATGATTTTTTTTCATGATTTAAGTTCGAGCATTTGTTTAAGAAATAGTTTTTTGATTTGATCAAAAGTAAACTTAATCTATAGTTTTAAATGCTTAACTTATACCAACAGCCTATTCATTTCGATAAACAGTGTTTATTTTATACAACACATTTACGTTAAATTTTATATGAAGTGTGTTAAATATGCTTTGAAACAAGTTATAATTAAGTGAAAAATATCAAAAATAGACAAGTTTTTAGTCTAAATTCGTTAGTTTTGTTGGAGAGAATGAGATAAACTATTTACTTCCACCCACTATAGCTATCACTGAAAACAATACTTTTTGACTTTCCTTAGTCGGTTTGATTTAAATAAGGGAATGAATCTTATTCTGGTATTTTTTCGTAGTAAACAAAAAAAGGCTAACCAATCCTAATATATTTAGGCAGGTTTTCGCCATTAATCTATATAACTTTATTAAAATGCGAGTTTACTTCACCGTCCTTATCCTAAGTTTGTTTTGTTTTGCTAAGGTTAGCGGAATGAATATTTCATTGGTTACAGAAGATACAGTCTCGCTTCCTAAGGTTTTCGTCTTGGGTCAACATGAAAAAGCCTATGAAAAGCTTTACGCTAAACATTCCACTGTTTTATTAGAAGTTTGCAATGATGACATGGATGTAGCATTTGACAAATGGCTAGGCATGTTGGAAGAAATGGAAGATTATGCTAATAGTATTGATTATGATATTAAAGGCATAAAAGTTTGGCTAAATGTTTTTTGGGATAAAAATGGGAAAATTAAACATATCGCTTATCACTTAAAAGTCAATTCTCGAAATGTTCAACTTGATGAGCTCACTGCTTTCTTTTCAAGCTTTATGAATCATTACACCTTTCCTTCAATTAGTCAACAAAACTTCTCGCATTATGGTAGCGCATCCTTCCCTACCTTTGCTCGAAGAATTAAATCTAATAAGGATATAGAGAGTGCTAATACTAAGCAAAAAAGAAGCTTACCTAAAAGTGGGGTTGGCTCCAAATATTAAGATCAACTAAGGCTGGTAAATTATTCAGCCAGGTATATTCCAGCTTTTAATTATACTCTGTCTTTTATGGCTACACGCACTTCTCCATTTCGGCCTTTATCTTCCTATCTTTACTTTTCACTTTTCATGCTTCTATTTGTTTTTTCTAATTGTAAAAAAGAAAAAATAAGTATAGAATGGGAAGAACTAAATTCAGGAACCGACATCAACCTTACTGCTGTTCATTTCACAGATGAACTCACTGGTCATATTGTTGGAGGTGTGACCTGGTTTAGCGGTTCTTATTTACAAACCAATGATGGAGGTGACACCTGGACGGTTGAAGAAATTTCAAATAAGCAGTTTTTTGATATTGAATTTAATGCGAACGGAATTGGGCATGCGGTTGGGATTGATGGATATCTTTTTAGCGCTACGGAAAGTCCCTATGACGAATGGACTTTTCACAGAATGCCTAGATGGGATATCTTAAGAGGCGTTTGTTTTAATAGTAGAAACGAGGGTGTTTTGGTTGGCGGAATCGCATTTGCAGAAGGAGCTATAATGGTGGTTGCCCCGGATTATACCGTACCTGTAAAAGACACCTTTCCAAATCAATTAGAAGCAGTATGTTATTCAGATGACAATACGATTCATGCTGTCGGGTATGGTTTAGTTTTAAGGTCTACTGATGCTGGTCAAACCTGGGTTGAAACCGAAACTTCAGATGACTTTTTCCAGGCAATAACATTTCCAAGTTCCTCTATTGGATATATCGTAGGTTATAATGGCACTATTCTAAAAACGACGGACAGTGGTTCAAGCTGGAAGCAATTGCGCAATGGCGATGCGATCGCCGTTTCGGATCAACCCTTTACCGGGATGCATTTTGCGGATACGGATAATGGATATATCGTTGGAGAAAAAGGAATATGTTGGCGCACCTATGATGGTGGTGAAAATTGGGAAACCTTAGATTTACCAGACATCGATTTCAATGATGTTTTTATCATAGAAGACAAGGTGTATTTGGTTGGCAAAAAAGGCAGGATCATTCGTTTTAACAATTAACGCACTGCGTCTTCCCTTTCCATCAAAATAGTTCGAGAAAACGCAGTGCATTAATTTACTTCGTTCTCATCCGGATTACTGGACAAATAATTTCTTCTAATGAAATCCCTCCATGCTGGAAAGTATTTCTATAATAATTATTATAGTGATTATAATTATTGGGGTAGAGGAAAAATCGATCTTCTTTCGCAAATATAAATGTAGAGCTCACATTTGGTCTAGGCAATCCTACTTTGTGTGGATCGCGAAAATCCAAGACATCTTTTTTCTCATATTGAAGGTTCCGTCCAACTTTATATCTCAAATTGGTCGTCGTCTCCCGATCCCCTACAACTCTGGAAGGTTGCTTCACTCGAATCGTACCATGGTCTGTCATAACAATAAGTTGCACATCTCGATCTGCTATTTTTTGCAAGGCATTCCAAAGTGGAGAATTTTCGAACCAGGATTTCGTCAAGGAGCGGTAAGCGGTTTCATCACTTGCCAACTCTTTCAAAACTTCCATTTCCGTACGCGCATGGGAGAGCATATCAATAAAATTATAGACAATTACCGAAAGGTCATTATTCATATAATTTAGAATGTTATCCTGAAGACGTTGTCCAGCCTGAGCATTGGTGATTTTTAAATAATCAAACTTTATGTCTTTTCTAAATGTTCTTTTTATCTGCTCTGCTAACAAATCATGCTCATGCATATTCTTTCCACCCTTCTCATTATCATTAAGCCACCAATCTTTATAATGTTTTGCGATATCACCAGGCGTCATTCCTGCGAAAATTGCATTTCGACTATACTGCGTTGTTGTGGGAAGAATAGAATAAAAGAAAGTCTCCTCTTCTATTTTAAACAATTCCATTAAAATAGGCTCAATCATTTTCCACTGGTCAAACCTTAAGTTGTCTAATAACAATACAAGAGTAGGAACATCTGGTTTTAATTCTGTAAATACTTTTCTTCTCATCAGATTGTGCGACATCACCGGAGCTTCTCCAGCTTCATTCATCCAGTTTTCATAATTTTTTACAATAAATTTAGAAAACTCACTATTTGCCTCTGTCTTTTGCATCGCCAAAATTTCACTCATCTCTGTAGAATTAGATGCATCAATCTGAAGTTCCCAATTGATAATTTTTTTATACACATCTACCCACCCTTCAAAGTCAGGCCCACTATTAATATCCATCAATATTTGTCGGAACTCTTGCTGATAGTTAGACGCCGTACTTTCTTTAACCAACCTTTTAGTATCTACGATCTTTTTCAAGGTCAATAAAATCTGATTAGGATTGACTGGCTTAATAAGGTAATCTGATATCTGACCACCAATTGCTTCTTCCATCACATTTTCAGCTTCATTTTTGGTAATCATCACAATAGGAAGATTGGGTTTTGTCTGCTTAATCTTTGAAAGCGTTTCCAATCCGGTAAGGCCAGGCATTGATTCATCTAAGAAAACAACATCTAAATCATTGGTGTTTTCACATTCTTCAAGTGCATCATGTCCATTGGTTACGGTTATTATATCGTATCCTCGTTTTTCCAGAAACATCATTTGAGGTTTCAACAAATCAATTTCATCATCTGCCCAAAGGATTTTTATTTTATCCATTATTTTTCATTTTGGTGATAGCTGGAAGCCAGCATATTAAAAATCAGGTTGTATAGCTGAAAATACGTAGAATTCTCCAATTTGTTAGAATCCTCTTATTTCGTGTAAAAGTATTAAAAATATCAAGGAAAGTTTTGGTCGCATGCAACCCTTTCAAACAAAATCCAGTCTAGTTATAGAATGAAAAAAGATTCATTTAGAACATAATCGTATGTTCTTATAGTTTGACATGCTAAAGCTTAACGCAAACAAAATTGAGCTTATTACGTTTGGTGCTAATTACCCTTATTAAAGTACCAAATTTGTAAAATTATCTGGTTAATACCCTTAAATTGCGCTCATGAATAAGAAAAAAGTCTTCAATGATCCGGTATATGGTTTTGTAACACTACCTTATTCGATCATATTTGACCTTATTGAACATCCTTTTTTCCAGCGATTAAGGCGAATCAAGCAATTAGGATTGACACATTATGTTTATCCTGGAGCTTTACATACCCGATTTCATCATGCTATCGGAGCCATGCATTTAGTGACACAGGCAGTAAAAGTCTTACGATCAAAAGAAATTGAGATCACAGATGAAGAAGCTAAAGCCGTCAGTATTGCTATCCTATTACATGATATCGGTCATGGTCCATTCTCCCATGCTTTAGAGCATACGCTGGTGGATGCGCATCATGAAGATTTGTCTGTTCTATTTATGCAAGAGTTAAATGAGCAATTTGATGGGCAGCTAGAGCTAGCATTAAAAATTTTTGAAGATAAATACCACAAGAGGTTTTTGTACCAACTAGTTTCAGGTCAGTTAGACATGGATCGAATGGATTATCTTAATCGAGATAGTTTTTTCACTGGTGTTTCTGAAGGTGTAATTGGCTATCATAGAATCATTACTATGCTCTCCGTTCGGGATAATGAACTAGTAGTAGAAGAAAAAGGAATTTATTCTATTGAAAAATTTTTAATTGCAAGACGACTGATGTATTGGCAGGTGTATTTACATAAGACTTCACTTGTAGCAGAGCAAATGCTTATAAAGGCCTTAAAACGAGCGAAGTATCTCGCAAACAAAGGAGAAACGCTCCCTTGCTCAAAACCATTACATAAATTCCTGTATAATTCGATTGGACCAAATGAATTTAAGCAGAATAGAACATTGTTATTACAAGAGTTTGCAAAACTAGATGATTACGATATTATCTCTGCTTTGAAAAGTTGGCAAGAGGATAAAGATTTTATTTTAGCATTTTTAGCTAAAAGTATCTTAAACCGAAAATTATTTAAAGTAGAGCTAAATAATGAGCCTTTTAAAAGTGACTATACGGAAAAAATACGTCTACAATTACAGGAAAGCTTGGGTAATTCAGTAACCGATATAGATTATTTACTTTTTGAGGGTTTTGAAAAAAACAGTGCTTATAGCACTTCTAAAAAGGAAATTAACATCCTTTTTAAGTCTGGAGAAGTAAAACCGATGTCCGCATTTACAGATCATGGGATACATCCAAAAATAATTACTAAATATTATTTATGTTATCCGAAAAATATCTATTAAATTTGCGGTGCTATTGAGTGTTAAACATACTGATAACCACTTCTACCATATTTTTCAAACTATAGAGACTATTCCACGAACAAAGGATTTGCATGATATTCTTATGTAAATAAGATATCTGAGATATATAATAATAATTTTTTTTAATCAAAACCAATTCATTTAATTATGAAAAGATTGAACCTTATTCTTACTGTTGCATTTACGCTTTTCTTAGGATTTGCTACTTATGCACAGCCAGGTGATATTCCAAACCAAGAGCCTGGTAAATGTTATGCTAAATGTATGATTCCTGATGTTTATGACGATCAAACTGAAACAATTGTTGTAAAAGCTGCTACATCAAGAGTTGAAGTTGTTCCTGCTGTATACGGTACTGAATCACAGCGAGTTCTTACTAAAGCTGCTTCTGAAAGAATCGAGAAAAAACCAGCTATTTACACAACTCAAACAGAGCGATACAGAGTTGGATGTCCTTCAGGTTATATGGACGGTCTAGCTGCTAACGGTAGCGGAACGGACGAATGTTACCGAATGGTTCCTGTTCCTGGAACGTATAAAAATGTTACTGAAACTTATGTTGTAAAAGAGGCGTCTACTAGATTAGTGACTAAGCCTGCTGTTTACAAAAACGTAACGCAAACTGTTGTAGTTAAAGAAGCTACTACTCGATTGGAAACTGTTCCTGCAGTTTATACCACTCAAACAGTAGACAACGTGCTTTTGGAAGCTGCTTCTTCTCGAATCGAGAAAAAACCAGTTCCTTACACAACTGCTACTGAAACTATCGTTACTCGACCTGCTTCTACCAAATGGGTGAAGAAAAAAGCAGACAGAAATTGTCTTTCTGCAGATCCTAACGACTGTTTAGTATGGTGTTTAGTTGAAGTACCTGAGCAAACTCGTACGATCACTAAGCAAGTATTAGGTACTTGTGATGCTGGTTGGACTCAAGTTGGTGAGCAATGTACTCGTGAAACTCCAATTCCTGCTAAGTACGGTACTAGAACTGAAAGAGTTGTTTCTACTCCTGCAACTACAAGAACAGTAACTGTTCCTGAGCAAACTAAAACAATTTCTACTAAAGAATTAGTTACTCCTGCTACAGAAGAATCAATCACTATTCCTGAGGAAACAAAAACGATTACAAGAAGAGTAGTTGATACTCCTGCTTCTACAAGAAAGGAAACTGCTAATCCTATTTATAAAGAATATACAAGAAGAGTAAGATCAGGATGTCCTGAAGGATATACTTATGCTGATGCTAGTAACCCTTCTGATGACTGTATCAGAACTATTGCAATTCCTGCTGAATATGGAAACACAACTACAAGAGTTGTTAAGTCTCCTGCTACTACAAGAACTATTGACGTACCACAACAAACTCGTACTGTCACAAAAAGAATCTTGACAAAACCAGGTGGATTTACTGAGTGGAGAGAAGTTGTTTGTGGTAGTGATATCACTTCTGCTTTAGTTCGTCAGGTACAAGAAGCTTTAATGGCTAGAGGTTATAACGTTGGAACTGCAGGTGCAGATAACGTTATGGGTCGTGATACTAAAGCTGCTTTAGTTAAGTTCCAAAAAGACAATGGTCTTCCTGTTGGAAACCTTGACTTCGAAACTTTGAAAAAATTAGGTATTAATAGATAATTAGTTCTTTAGGACCTAACCTATACTTAAAAGCCCTTGCAGCATAGCTGTAAGGGCTTTTTCAATTTAACCAACATACTCCTTTTAATAGTTTTTTAAGATATCAGATTTATTTCTCGGCTCACTTCTTGCAGGTGTTAAATTGATTTGAACCATCCCCCGATTTGATTGGGTCCATAATTCGATTTAGCAAATTATTCTGTTCGGTCCTATTTCATATAATATTAACCTTTGAGGTCCAATTAAATCTGTTTAAAGTCGTTTATATATCAATAATCAATAATTTGATACAAATAATATGGATGTGAATAACTTTTTCAACATTTAATCCATTTAAGTATTAGATTTGTACAAACTGAAATTGAGAAAATGGAGAGTAAATATCAATTCATGGTGGACTTTTCAATGCCAGAAGTTCTTACCGAAGATTTTATGAAACTAATTCCTTATCAAAGAGCAGCGGTAGATCGTTACTTTTCTGATGGTAGATTAACAAATTATGCCCTTTCACTTGAAAATTCAAGACTATGGGCTGTTTTTCGTGCTAATTCAGAAATGGAGGTTATGGACATGATAGCGGATTTACCTCTTACGTCTTTTATGGATGTAGAAATCAGTATGCTTACCTTTTACAATACAGCAAAATCTGATGTTCCCAATTTTTCCTTGAATTAAGACTTTTTATCTATACCTTTTACAAAAGCTGATTATCTGTGGATAATCAGCTTTTGTCGTTTAGGCTTCTTAATTAGTCATTTAATTAAAATAAACCTGCCGTTTTGACGTAATTTAAATTGGATAATGCCAGAAAATCTCTTTTTCTTTGGTGGCATATATATTGACCAATTGAATTGTGAAGTTATTTGTATGTAATTTGCTGACAACTTGACATTAGCCTTCTCTGATGGG
>CAYXQH010000043.1:0-18155 GCA_964467425.1 uncultured Saprospiraceae bacterium | reverse complement strand
TATGTATGGAATGCCTACGGTAACCTTCGACTGTGAATTCAAAGAAAACGAAGTTAACATGCGGAAGGACATGGTAAACGATGCTGCTGAAATGTTGGAAGCTGCAGGTTTCAAAGACATACAGACCAGAGATAATTTCGCAAACCCAGGAAATGGAATTCATGAAATGGGTACGGCAAGAATGGGACGTGATCCAAAAACCTCTGTTCTCAATGGTCAAAATCAAGTGCATGCTGTCAAAAATGTTTTTGTAACTGACGGAGCGTGTATGACTTCTTCTGCTTGTCAAAATCCATCACTGACTTATATGGCATTGACTGCAAGAGCTGCGGATTTTGCAGTAAGTGAATTGAAAAAAGGAAATCTTTAATTTAACAAAATGCATTTTAAATAATGCTTAAAAATAAAATCTACTATGAATCGTAGAGACGCTTTAAAAAGAACTTCATTATTATTAGGCTATGCTGTTTCCGCATCTACTGTTGCTGCAGTCATGGCAGGTTGTAAGGCTGATCCAAAGGTTTTAGAAAATGGTTTAGCCAACTGGACTCCCGAGTCGATGACAAAAGATCAAGGCCAATTATTAGCTCATTTAGCTGAAGTCGTAATTCCTAAAACGGATACCGGAGGAGCTATTGATGCTGGTGTACATTCCTATCTGGATATGGTCTTAAAAAATACTGCATCTGAAGAAGAAAAGGGTGGTTTTAAAATGTGGATAGAAGATCTGGCAAAAAGAAGTAATGATGAAATTGGAAAATCATTTGTTGATGCCAGCAAAGAAGAAAGAAATAGCTTTATGAAGGCTTATGAAACGGCTGCAATTGAAGCTGGCAAAACACAGACCTTACCTCTTTCCATTTGGTTTTTAGTAAAAGAACAAATTCTAACTGGATATTTTACTTCAGAAGTTGGTCAAACAGAGGCTTTAGAATTCCTTCCTATTCCAGGAGAGTACATCGCCTGCATGCCACTAGATGAAGTGAGTGCTGCTTGGGGAGAATAACAGGTAGACAGGTAGACAGGTAAGGAAATTAAAAAACATTTCAATCAGTTAAGTTTAATTATGAAAAAAGTAATCTTATTCTTTGTTGCAGTTTTATTTGTGAGCAACATTTTTGCGCAGAAAGAACCGGAAGCTACAGAAGTTTGGGAACCACAACCGCGGGTTGTCGAAACGGGTGCATCTTCTACTCCACCCTCAGATGCCGTTGTTCTTTTTGATGGTAAAAACCTAGACCATTGGATGAGTGGAGACAGTACTGCCGCAAAATGGAAACTAGAAGATAATCACATGACTGTTGTTGCTGGCACAGGGCCAATAATCACCAAGGAGACCTTTGATGACATTCAATTGCATTTAGAATTTAGAACACCAGCGGTTGTCAAAGGCGAAGGCCAGGGACGAGGAAATAGTGGTGTGTTTTTTCAAATGCGTTATGAAGTGCAAGTCCTGGACAACTATGAAAATAAAACGTATTCAAACGGCCAATGTGCCGCCATTTATAAGCAAACTATTCCATTAGTAAATGCTTGTAAAAAACCAGGAGAGTGGCAGACTTACGATATTATTTTTACTGCTCCAAAGTTTAATAAGGATGGTATCAAAATAGCTTCAGGATATTTGACTGTTTTGCACAATGGCGTTTTAGTTCAAAATCATGTAGAGATAAAAGGCACCACAGAATACATCGGGCAGCCTAAAAATGATGCGCATGCTGCAGGTTCTATCATGTTGCAAGACCATGGTAATCCTATGAGCTTTCGGAATATTTGGTTGAGAGAGCTTTAGGTTCAGACCAGAGGTCTGAAAGTGATGGTCACGCTTGCAGCGTGAAATGATAGATTTACCTTCGGTAAATAGTGATAGTTCATTCGCCTTCGGCGAGATGAAAGTGATAGATTTGCCGTTGGCAAATAATTTCACCTTCGGTGAAAAAAGGCAATTCTAGATTAGACATAAATCATCGTTCTAAGCAAATAATTTTCACCGTGGGTGAACCTACTATTATCCCGATTTTCAATCGGGATCTATCATTATTCGTCGAAGACGAATCTATCATTTTCCGAGCTTGCGAGGAACCATCATTTCGCGCCGAAGGCGCGACTACACATCAACGCTTCGATACGCATCTATCACCGCTTGTTCTCCTTCTTTTCCATCTCTGGAGTTTCCATGCTCCATTCCCATTATGCCTCTGAATCCTTTTTCATGGATCATTTTAAAGACATTTTTATAATTAATTTCTCCAGTGGTTGGTTCTTTACGTCCCGGATTATCGCCTATTTGAAAATAAGCAATCTCATCCCAACTCGCTTCGATATTTGGAATTAGATTACCTTCCTGAATTTGTTGATGATAAATATCATATAGAATTTTACAAGAAGGATGATCAACTGCTTTACAAACCTCATAAGCTTGCGCGGATTTAGTTAGGAATAAACCTGGATGATCTCTGAAGTTTAAAGGTTCTAGAACCATAGTCAACTTATTTTGCCCAATGATATCACAAGCTCTTTTTAGTGTTTCCACCACATTCGCAGTTTGATAACCCATATCTTTTCGAAGGTCTAAATGTCCGGGAACAACGGTCATCCATTTTGCATTACATCGTTTGGCAACGTCGATTGATTTTTTAATATAATCCAAAAATTCTTCTCGGAGTGCTTCATCACCGCTTGCAAGATTGGGCTCCTTCCAATAAATTTTATGCGCAACAAAGACCCCCATTTCAATTCCAAGCTTATCCATTGTTTTTCCCATCTGTTCTTGTAAAGCAACTTCACGGTTTGGCATTCCATTGTCTTCAAAGGCTGAAAAACCTTGATCCGCCATAAATTTTAGCTGGTCAATAGGATCTTTTCCCGCATGATGCTGAAACATCCCGAGATGAGGCGCGAATTTTAAATTGAACGGTTTTTCCTTTGACATGATTTCTTTTTTTTGAAAGGCATTATCAGTTAGCGATAAGGCTCCTAATGACAAAGCACTATTTTTTAAGAATGATCTTCTTTTCATAATAAAATTGATTGACTCTCAAATTACGAATCATTTTTAAATTTCCAGAAAATCTACGCTTCTTTAAAGCATAAATTGGCATTATATATGAGCCTTTATACTTATCTTTTTAAAATTAACAGAACTCAACATGCAAAAACCGTTTAAATTCACTCTAAAACTATCCTTCCTATTCTTATTATTCAGTCTTATTGCATTTCATGCAAATGCTCAGACCAAATCTCTTTCAGAAAAGAAGATGACGGAAAAGAAAATCATTAAGGGTAAAAGTAAAACGTTACAAGTTGCACCGCAGCAAACGAAGTCTACCAGAAAAATAAAGACGAGTAAAGAGGATAAGCCATCTAAAGTATTTGACAAACAGCAACCGAAAGGTGATGCTGTATCGGCTATAAAAACCGAAGTTAGCGAAGCAAAGTCTAGTATTGAAAAAGATAAACAAGCTGGCAGAATTTCCGAAGAAGAATATCAAAAGAAAAAAGCAGAGCTTGCAAAGTTTGAAGCCGCAACAAAAGGAAATTAAACTTTCACCTTTTTAACTGACTCGGGCAACATCATTTTACGATATTTATCTGCAATAACTTTCCAGGTATATCGACGATTTGCGATACCTTTCATTTTATACGATAATTTTTCAATCGTTGCCTCATCAATGTTTTTTACAATACGCTCCAATTCATCAGCATCTCTAAAAAATAAAGCTGAATTTTCAGTGGATTCTCTATTATAACTTACATCATAAGCGATAATTGGTAAAGATAAATTCATCGCTTCAACAATGGAAGGATTGGTTCCTCCTGCACTGTGACCATGTAAATAGAGGTAACAATTCGATCGCAAAGTATTAAGTTCTACCGGCTCATATATTGGATCTAAAAGATGAATCGATGGATGGATTTGGTAGGTTTTTTTCAAGTTTTTCCCATATTCGCTTTTCTCCCAATTCCCTACGATCACTAAAGGCAATTTTGTTTGTCTTGCCATAGCTTCCAATATTACATGGATGTTGTTTTCAGGTTCAATACGACAAACAGAGAAAGCATATCGACCTTTTAAAAACTTATACTTTAAAATATTCTCTTTATAAATCTCCTGGTTTTTTGCCTGATCGCCACCATACTCAATCAAATAACTATCGTAATCATAGGTTGCTTTCAAATAATCCTTTATCACTTGATTATCTGTAATTACACCTTCTGCACTTTCCACAGCAAAGATTTCAGAATACCTCAAAAAGGTTTTAATTAGCTTACCCCATTTATCACGCTTCCATTCAATTCCATCAATATTTACAAAGGCTTTTTTCTTGGTAAAGAACTTAACCATTGGTAATAAAGTGCAACCAGAAACGCCCAGAATCAGGAAAATATCTGTCGTAAAAGCTGCATGAATAATGGAAATCATGTCATATGGAATACTTCCAATTCCATTCGCATGAAGTGGAATGTATTTCAATTTCGCTTTACCATATGTTTTTCTTCGATCCTTTTTTTTATAGAATTTGGAACTGCAATAGACAGTAATATCAAAATCATCTTCGATATAAAGGAGTAATTGTTCAACCAAGGTTTCGAATCCCCCATATTGTGCTGGGACACCGACAGTACCAATAATAGCTAATTTGGGCTTTAAGGTAGGATTAGTAGACATTTTAAGTAGTTTTTATGATAGAGTTCAATAAAACCGAAGGAATAATAATGCCAGTATTTAAAAAAAAATGAATTTGTCACTAAAAATTTACTGTTTGGAGGGTTTTGGTCAGTTTTTTGGAGTATAGGTATCAAATCAACACAAATTTTACTAAAATGTTAACAGCTGAGAGTTTATATATCTTAGGTGCCTTTGCCTGTAGTTTTATTCTGACCTATTTGGTCATGCCTTCTATTATAGACCTTGCCTATAAAAAAAAGCTCTTTGACGTTCCTGATGAACGTAAAGTACATACACGACAAATTCCTAGTATTGGTGGTATTGGAATTTTTATCGGCGTTTTAATTACTTTCACTGTTTTTAGCTCACAATCTATTTTTTCCGAATACAAGTATATTTTAACAGCCTATCTCCTACTCTTTTTCATGGGTGTCAAAGATGATCTGGTCCCCATGAAAGCTTTACCAAAACTATTTTTGCAAATTCTAGCTGCTGCCATTCTTGCTTTTGGAGGTATTCGGATTGAAAGTTTATTTGGCATGTTTGGTATTGAGGAGTTGAATATTTACGTAAGCTATATTTTCACCATCTTCTTTATTGTAGGTGTAACGAATGCATTTAATCTTATTGATGGCATTGATGGCTTAGCGGGTGGACTTGGTGGAATAAATTGTATTAGTCTAGGTAGCTTATTACTTTGGCTCAATGATTATAATTATGCAATACTTGCCTTTGCAATTACCGGATCTTTGTTTGCTTTCCTTCGATATAATTTTGGGAAATTTCCAAACAAAACATTTATGGGAGATGCGGGTTCTTTACTCCTTGGCTTAACGGTTACGATCTTGGCCATTCAATTTATGAGCTCCCCTATTGCCGAAGAAAGACTTTCTATTGTTTCTCCATTTGCCATTGTGATGGGAATTATTGCCATTCCTGTTTTTGATACACTTCGTGTTTTTAGCTTGCGAATTTCCAAAGGACAATCTCCTTTTAGCCCAGATAAAAATCATGTACACCACGAACTTTTAAGTTCTGGTCTTAGTCATAAAAATGCTAGTATTGTTTTATATGTCGGAAATCTAATTTTGATTTGTAATGTCTTATTTTTTAAAAGCGAAACAGCAACAAACTTAATTCTACTGACCGTTATAGCTGGTGCTATCTTCATTCATACTTTATTTATCTGGCGATTTAGATTTAGAAAGAAAGAAGTAAATAAACTACAAAAGGAACTACAAATTTTAGAAGAAGAAAATCAATTAATATGATCTCAGAACCAATTGCAAACAGAAAATCAGATTCTAAAACCAATGTTAAATCTGATCAGGAAAAAATGGATACCCCAACACTTTCGAAAAATTATTCCGTTTTTTGTGTCGACGATGATATAATGATGCGATTAATGCTTCAAAAAACATTGACAAAAAACTCCTCCTTCGATGTGGCGGTTTTTGAAAATGGTGAAGATTGTGTAAAAGCTTTACGAAGTCAACCAGACATTGCTGTTCTTGACTATCACTTAACAGATGTTGGAGATGATTCTATTATGAATGGTCTTGATGTTTTGGATAAAATAAAACAACATAGCCCAAACACAAAAGTCATTATGCTATCTTCTCAAGACAAAATTGAAGTAGCTGTAAAATGTTTAAAGAAAGGGGCTTCGGACTATGTGATTAAGGATAATGTCATGCGCATGAATGTTGAAAAAGCGATCCATTCAATTATTCGCGGTATAGAACTAAAAGAAGAAATCAAAATGCTTTCTCAACGAATAAAAAGAGATAAATTATTAATGAAGGGTTATTTCGTTCTTGTGATGGCTTTAATCTTTTTAGTAGTCTATCTTTTATTTTAAAGTAAATCCTTCTTTTTTAAAATCTGGAACAACTTCATTATGTATATGCACATAATGAAGTTGTTTTTTTTTTGCCTACATATTCTTTTTAATCGTTTTAGAAAGAGAAAACCTTTCTGTACAGCATTTATCTGCCTATGGAATTAAAGTACGCTTAAATGTAAATAGCTTATTTAAAAGTTCTGAATCACCTCATTATCAATCCGCAAAAAAACATTCCCTTATTTGAATCGTTCACATTAGGTTTTCACAATTTACTCCTTATGCAACCATTAGACCTTAATTATTCGTCTAAGGGATAGACTTCTTCTTTTTATGCATTTATATAAACATTGACAACACATGAATCTATCCTATTTTTTAATCCCCTTTTTCTTTTTACTCTCTGTACAAACAAATCATTCACAATCCCTCTCCTTTTCAAGTTTTCAAAAAATTGAAGATATTCCGAATTTCCAACTGACTAGTTCTGTCGTTTTTGAAAAGCAAATTTTAATGGCGGGACATTCAAGAAATCCAAGTGGAGATATAGATGCTATGCTCGTTCGAATTGATAAAGACGGCGCTATTATTCAAAGAAAGTCAATTGGTCAACCTGACATATTCGAAAGATGTAGTGATATTATCATAGGATCAGATCAAACTATTTGGGTTTTAATTAATGCCTTTAAAAACAACAAGCCTATAGTTCAGCTTTATCAATTGGATAAAAGACTTTCAGAATTAAAAAAAATCACACTTGATTTAGAAAAGGTACAGGAAGGAAAGAAACTTGCGCTGCGAAATAAGAACGAAATTAATATTGCCCTTTTATACCGAAAAGAATCAATGAGTGGGTATCCGGTTATTGCATCTTATTCTATTAAAGAACAAACCTTTTCATATACGCATCTGGATTACGACAATCCACCAATATCTAAAATGGAAACCGAAAAGATTTTTTACATTGATAATAATGGAAACAAAAAACAACCATCAAAAGAAGAATTATTGCGTATGCAAAAATCGATGGATGCACACACAAAACAACTTAATAAGAATGTGAATAATATTTTGGTCACCGAAAACAGAACAATACTTGTTGGAGCAGAAAACACCGCTAACTTTGGAGATTTTTGGGCAGCAGAAGTAAGCAACACCGGAAAGATAAACTGGGAAAAGGTATTTGAAAAAAAGGATGATGTTGGCGCCGATGCATTAGTAACTGCACGTTTTGATGGAAGCAATACCGCATTATTTGGAAATCATTACAGGAAAAAAGATAATTTAAATTACAACTTCAACTATGTCCTTGTTGACAAAAACGGGCATGAGCTTATCAATAAAATTTATGACACAGGTTTTGACGAAAGTCTTATTGACGTGATTCCTACCAACAAAGGTTATATCATTTGCGGCTATGTAGATATTGAACCTAATAAAAAAATAAAGGGAACCAGCACTATTACAGTTGGACAACAAGTAATCAACACCAATCTTTTATTTTTGAACATCCATAAAGACGGAACCTTGATTGAAGAAATACCTTTAGAGAAAGAGGGTTTTCAAAAAGCAATAAGCATCCTTCCAATCAATGAAAAAGAGTTTTATATTTTAGGTACTCATTCTAACATCAATGAAGAAAAATCTCTTTTTTTATTAAAAGCGAGCCTAAATTAATCGCTAAATCGCAATCCACTTCTTCTTCCCAATCGCGATTTGTCAATTGGTAAAATTCATAAAGTTTTTTATCCTGAAAAATTAATTCCCGACAAAGGTATTTAAAAGCAAATTTTTAACCGCTACTTTGTTTTTATTCTACTTGAAATATTCCTATGTTTATGCCTTCTTTAGCAAGAGCATTTTACAAAATAGAAATATTTAATCTTGGTATATATCCAGTAGTCATTCAATGGCAATCAAGCTTTACACCTTTTCTATTTCAAACTTTTCTGAGGAAGCCCATTAATTCATAGCAATGAAAAATTTCAAAAAAATCTTATTAGGCCTCAGTTTTTTAATGGTGATTAGTTTATCATGCATTGGACAATCCCCTTATGAACTTAGTTTAAAAAAAGAACTTTCCTTTTTCGGAGCAGGCGTTTTAGGGCAAGTAGGGACATTGGTTTTTTCTAAAAAAATAGATGCTTTTACAGAAGAGGAATTGGGATTATTAAACTCTAATTCTATCAACAGGTTTGACCGAAGAGCAGTTGGTTTCTATTCGCTTCGAATGCAAGGGTATAGTGACGTCCTTAAAACTAGCGCCTATGTTTACCCCTTATTATTTTTAACTGATAAAAAGGGAAGAAAAGGGTTTTTAGAAATTGGTGTCTTATCGGCTGAATCTTTTTTATTAAATGCATCGATTACTTCTTTGGTAAAAATAAGTGCACAAAGAACTCGGCCTCTAGCTTATAACCCTGATGTCCCTCTAGATAAACGAAAATCTAAAAGTTCAAAATTTTCATTCTATTCTGGACATACTTCAGCCGCATCTGTTCTCTCTTTTTTTAGCGCAAAAGTATTTAGCGATTATTATCCGGATAGTAAATGGAAACCAGTGGTTTGGTCTGCAGCAGCAGTGATTCCAGCAGCAACAGGCTACTTTAGAGTAAAAGGAGGAAAACATTTTCCAACGGATGTTATTGTTGGTTATCTCGCAGGAGCACTAATAGGAGTTGGTATTCCACATTTACACAGAAAAAAAGATAAGAATGAGAAAATGAGTTTTTCTATTCTTTCCAGTTCGAATAGTTTAGGACTCACGATGACTTTTTGAAAATTTTATATCATAATAAATGAATAAATTCATACCTCCATTTTTCTTGACTTGCCTCTTTGTTTGTCATACGATAATTGGATTCGGGCAAACAACTGCTAAATCCCATCAGTTGTATTTATTAAGTAACCTTGAAAGCTTAAGCCCACAGGCTCCAGAATTAAAAGCCATCGAGGACTTGATGAAAAAAGAACAAAACGATTTTACAGTTTTGATAAATGGCGACTTTATAGACAAGAATGGTTTAGGTTCAAAACCAGAACAAAAGGATCTAGACAAAATAGATCGCCTCATCGAACTGGCTGGAGAAAAAGGGAAGATCATTTTTATCCCCGGAGACAGAGAATGGAATAACGGTAAAAAGAAAGGCTTAAAGAAAGTCAAAGCGTTACAAAAATATCTAAAATCAAAAAAGCTTAAAGAGAAAATCCTTTACCCTCGAAGCGGTTGTCTAGGACCAGCAATAATTGACATAGGTGATCACCTGCGGATTGCTGCGATAAATACGCAATGGTTTGTAGAAGACGAGATTGGGCCAGAGGAAGAAGATGCAGATTGTGGTCTTTTAAATGAAACGGCGTTTTGGGCAGAAATGGAAGATGTCTTGGGTGATTCTGAAAACCGAAATTTGGTCATTGCAGGTCATCATCCTGTTCTTTCTTTTGGGCAATACGCTGGATACAAATTAACGAAGCAACATTTCTCCCCTCCTATCATTGGATCATTTATAGCTTCTTATCACCAGAATGTTGGTGGTCCAAAAGATTTAATGCAAATAAATTTACGAAGATACACTTCTAATTTATTGAGATTTACACAACGATTTCCCGGCAGTATTATGGTCTCGGGGCATGAGTATGACACCCAACTACTTTACAAAAATTTCACTTACCATATTAATAGCGGTGCAACTTCGAAAGGACAGCCCGTAGGGCGAGGAAGAGCAACCATTTATAAAAGTAAGAAACCAGGATTTGTCAAACTCAGCTTTGCTGAAGACGGAAAGGTGAGTATGGAAGTTTTAAAAATAAGCAACAGAGAGACTATTTCTTCTGCTTTCGAAATTGACCTATTTGCTTCTCCATGCGGTGCTTATAACAGCAAGGTTCCAGCAAACATAAATTACAACCCTTGCCTGGAAGACTTAGCAAATCATAGCAACCAGACAGAAGAAAAGAAATCAGGAACAGCGATAGCAGGAGCTGAATACTCCGCCGGTTTTTTAAAGCAATTAATATTAGGCAAGCATTATCGATCTACCTGGACGAAGCCTGTTCATAATATCCCATATCTTGATCTCGATACTACTGATGGCGGATTGACTCCCTATGCAAAAGGAGGAGGTGCTCAAACTACCTCTATAAAGTTTAGATCTGGAAATGGTAAAACCTATGCTTTTCGATCCATCAATAAAACGCCAACTCAGCGAATGGACCAGGATTTACGGCCAGGTATTTATGGTAGAATCACACAAGATAAAACATCTCATCAGCACCCATATAGTTCAACAATTCTTGGATCACTAATGGATCGTTTGGATATTCCGCATTCAATGCCAAAGCTCTACTTAATGCCAGACTCGCCAAAGCTTGGTGTGTTTCGAAAAGAATTCGGTGGTATGTTCGGCACCTTGGAATTAAAGCCAAAAGGTAAAAAGAAAGGTCGAGTAGCATTTGAGGGAGCAGATAAAGTCAGGAGTACTTTTGATATGTATCGCAAGATGTTGGATGATCATGATCATAAGGTTGATACCAAAAAATTTGTACGAGCCAGATTATTTGATATTTGGATTTCGGATTGGGATCGTCATGTCAAAAACTATAAATGGTTAGGCTATAAGGAGGGCAAAACCACGACCTACTCCCCTTTTCCTAAGGATCGCGATAAAGCTCTATCTGTTTACCAGGGATTTTATTGGATAATAGAAGTTTTTCATGTTCAAGCAGACAAAGCTAATTTTCGGAAAAATTATTATGGTTTAAAATATTTGAATTATAAAAACAAATCAATGGATCGTTGGTTAGCCAATTCTTTTACAAAAGAAGATTGGATGGCTGAGGTTAAAATTTTTCAAGAGCTCATGACAGATGAAGCCATTGAAGAAGCGATTCAATCATTACCTCCCGAAACCCAAGAAATAGCGCGCAAAAAAATCTCTCCGATATTAAAAGCTAGAAGAGATAAACTACCTAAAGCAATTGAAAGGTATTACAAACTACTTGCGAAATATATTGACCTTGTCGGTAGTAATTCCAGAGAATTGTTTGAATTAGATCGATTGAAAAATGGAGATGTTCAAGCTGATATTTACAAGATGGGAAAAGATGGCTCTAAAAAGAAAAAACTATACAGCCGTTTAATTAAAAAAAGTGAAACAGATGAAATCAGGCTTCATGGCTTAGGTAAAAAAGATCATTTTATTATCACTGGAGAAACCAATAAAAGCATTCTCATCAGAATCATTGGAGGAAAAGGAAAAGATATCATAGAAGAGAAATCTAAGGTGAAAGGCGCAAGGAAAATGACCAGGGTTTACGATAAACGTGGTAAGGATAAATTAAGTCTAAATACAGAAGCTAAAAAGATTGAAACACCTTTAATCTTGACCTTCGAGTCCCAGAACATGTTCAACTACAACTACTTTAAAATTCTTCCAAATTTTAATTTTAATACAGATGATGGTTTTACTATAGGTTTTACAGGAAACTACTCAAGACAAGGATTTAACGAACCGGGATTTTCACAGAAATACAATTTTGGCGCATCTGTGACGACACGGAAGAATTACAATTTAAATGTAGATGCTCAATATAGGCATGTCATTAAAATGTTGGATTTGATTACTGGCTTAAGTGTCGCAAGTCGTGATAAATCTTTTCGAAATTTCTATGGCCTTGGCAATGAATCTGTTCTTCTTGATTCTTTAAGAGAAATTAATTTTTATAGAAATGATGCTAGCTCAATACATGCCTACCTAGGCTTAAGTCATAATTTTTGGAATAAATCAATGGTTTCCATTTCAGGCGCTTTGGATACTAGAAATGTAGTTGCGGACCCTGGTGATGATACGCGAGCTTCTATTTATGATAACCTTAATGATGAAGATGGAATCAATACAAATATACTTTTAGGTCCTCGATTCAATTTAAATATGGATCTTAGAGATAATGGAAATTTCCCAACAAAAGGGATGCAGCTAAAAGTAAATAACTTTACCTTTTTTAATGCCTCCGAAGATTTTGAATCCGGCGGAAGATTGGAAACAGAATTGTCTAGTTATTTTACTGTTGGAATTAAAGCCCCTATTACCTTAGCATTGAGAAGTGGTTATATAACTTCATATGGAGAAGCTCCATTTTATTATAAATCATTTTTGGGACAGCAAGGAAATCATCGAGGCTATAGAAAAAATCGATTTGGAGGAGATTCTGCTGGTTACATAAACACTGATCTTCGTATTCATTTTGGAAAAACAGTCACTTCCCTAGTTCCCATAAAATATGGCATCTTTGGCCTTTTTGATGCTGGACGCACCTGGTCAGATGGAGAGTCTTCTGATGAAATCCATTATGCTTACGGTGGTGGTTTTTACCTCATTCCTTATGCTGATAGTTTTAATCTGACGTTAACCTTTGCAAAGAATGAACAAGCTGAAAATCTGTTTAGTTTTCGAATTGGATTTTTCGTAAGGTAGTTCTTACAGATTTGCGAATAAAGAAAAGGATTTTCAAAAGCATAGATAAAATAATCGATCATTTCTTAAACTTCTTGTGATGTTGATTGTAAAATAAGTGTATTCTATTTTATACATCCTTTCAAACCTAAAAATCTATGCCGATCGCAGTTGTTACCGCCCTTCATTCCAGCCCAAGCCATACAATGAAAAAATTTAGCCAACCTACTCTAAAACTAATCGAAAATCTAGGTGTAGAAGGCGATGCACATGCCGGAGCAACTGTAAAGCATCGATCAAGGGTCCGAAAAGATTCTAGCCAACCTAACCTTCGTCAAGTGCATTTGATCCATAGTGAACTTCTAGAAGAACTTGCACTGAAAGGTTTTACAGTAGAAGCCGGGCAAATGGGTGAGAACATAACAACAAGTGGCATTGAATTATTAAACCTACCAAAAGATACCATCCTTAATATTGGTCAGCATGCAAAAATCCAAATCACAGGTCTAAGGAACCCTTGTAGTCAATTGGATGGTATACAAGAAGGATTAATGAAGGCTCTTATCGATAAAGATGAAGCAGGAAATCTGATTCGAAAAGCAGGCATAATGGCAATTGTTCTGGAAAGTGGATCCATTTCGACAGGAGATATTATTGAAATAATTTATCCGGATAAACCTTTCATAAAATTAGATAGAGTTTAGAATTATATAAACCACATTGGAATAAAGAAACCCCACATTAATCCTTTTCTTTTTAGTTCTTTAACTAATAAAAAAAGGTTAATGCAGGGGCCATCCCCCAAGGATCTTTTCAGCTACCCTTGGCCTGTATTTATTTCCTATAAAACAGCCTAATCTCGTACCACCACGAAACGAGTAGGCATCTGTCTCCAATTATGTCCGGGCATTTGTAGTATATAAGTACCACCTGTTAGTTTTGAAACATCCATCGGAATCTTATTCCAGCCCTCACCAAGATTAAGCTCAAATGAATATTCCAAAACGCCCAGGGCATTAAAGCATTGTAAAGTTTGTGGTCCTTCCAACTTACTAAAAATCATAACTTCAATTTTTCCAGTAATCGTCGGATTTGGTGCAATTGATTGGAGTTGTATTGGTCGACTTGGGAACTCTGCTTGTACAAAAGCACTATTAGAATTACCTAACGTATTTACTATGACAGCAGCTTCATCATCTTCAGAGGCAGAACAACAAACTCCATTGCCAGGGGCACTGTCAATGTCCGACTGATCCATTGCCTCCACTTGTGCATAATGTAAAATCTCTCCATCTGAAACAACGAAATAATATACGTATAATTGAATTGCTCCTCCTGGAACCAGTTCATCAATTCTCCATTTTTGGTCCCCATAAGGATCGAAAGTACCACTAGTTGTTTCAAATTCATTCCCTCCCTGATAAACGACGCCATCAGGTTTTGGAAAATCAACAACAATATCAGTTGCTGTTTCAGTACCTTCGTTTCTTATAGTAATGAAAGAATAATAATTTGAATAAACTGAAGTATATGTAGTACTTACATCAATTTGCAATTCTAAATCAACACCATCGTTTCCACCATTTGAACAAGGTTCAGGAGGATCAACAGTTATGGTTGTTGCACATCCAGGCATCTCTTTATCACGAATTAAAAATTCTACTGGACCATTGCTAATGAAAAAATTACCGATTTGATTTAGAACATCATACGGATTACTATTTGGGGCATAGCCTTGGCCAACAAATTCCCAGCCTTGGGTTCCAGTATTTGTACCTGTAACATTTACAAAGAATCCATATCCATCATCTGATGGATCATCGGGCGTATTGAAACTATCGCTGCAATAAACTTCTACTATTTCCGTAGATACAGAACAAGGGTTGCTATTATTCGTACTAGCTTCATCATCTTCGTTTGGTGTTGGAGGTGTCCCGTTACCTGGTGTACTATCTACATCTTCTTCTGCACAATCAGACACTTGAGCATAAGCAACTGGTGCAGTTTCTATTAACAAAAAGTAATTAACAGTTAAGGTAGCTGTTGCTCCCGGAGCCAATAATCCAACCGACCATTCTTGATCACCATTTGGTGTAAAGGTTCCCTGTGATAAACTAAACGGATCAGCTCCGACATAAACGACACCATCAGGTTTTGAAAAATCAACCACAATTCCTGTAGCAGCTTCGTCACCTGCATTGGTAAGCGTCGCCTCTACCTGATATACTTCATATTGGTCTGGTATTGCATTTAATTGAGCAAGACTCAATTCCAGATCGACACCAGAGTTTCCTCCATCTTCTATAAATTCAATAGCTTGCTCATAAGTATTATTGGACTCATTCGACTCTTGTGTGTAAGCAAAAACATCCACCTCCAATTGTAAGGTAGTTTGCCCAAATGGTACAAATGGAAAATCATCTGTAAATGTGTAACTTTCACCAGGAAGCAATTCTACTATCTGACCTGCACATACACAAAGTTGAGCTCCTCCTGTAGATATAGCCACATTTAAAGATTCATTAAAAGTAGCGTTCCCTTGATTTTGAATGGTTACTGTTACTTCCCAATCATTTGGATCATACACCTGACTAGGAGCAAAGACTTCTGTAATCACTAAATCCGGTAATAATTCAACTGACGAATCATCTGTACTAGCTTCATCATCTTCGTTTGGAGTTGGAGGTGTTCCATTTCCAGGAGTAGAATCTGCATCATCTTCGCTTGCTTCTTTTACCTGAGCATATGCAACTGGCGCATTGACAGCTAACAAAAAATAATTAACAGTCAAGGTTGCCGTTGCTCCCGGAGCTAAAGAACCCACTGACCACTCTTGTGAGCCGTTTGGCGTAAAGCTTCCTTGAGATAAACTGAAGGGATCAGCTCCAACATAAACGACTCCGTCAGGTTTTGAAAAATCAATAAGAATATCCGTCGCTGTTTCATCTCCTGCATTGGTAATCGTTGCCTCTACCTGATATACTTCATATTGTTCTGGTGCAGAATTCGCTTGAGCAAGGTTTAATTCCAAATCAATATCGCCTTCTTGAATACCTGAACCTACGATTGTAATAGGAACAATTATAGTGTTGTTTGATTCATCACTTTCTGTTATTTCTTCTTGTACATCATATTTCGCAATTAAGAAATATTCTCCCTGAGGGAAATCTACAGGTATTATTTCATTACCCAATGTACCTTCAAACAAAACATCATTGAATTGAGTATAGTCTGCATCAATATTAATCGTACTAGTTCCAATTATAAAATCACTGGCATCAATTATTTCATCAGAAGAAATAACTACTCTTCTTTCAAAAGAAAGCGCCTCAGCCGGATAAGGAAAATTTGCAAGTGCAAAACTAGAAAGAATTTGAACTGTATTTCCTGCAAAGACTTCATCATTATCATTTATAAAAAAAGCACCCGGAATGTTTTGACTAGGAGGATAGAACTGCGCAGGTTGAAAACTATTAAATCTAAAGTCTGCTACGTAACTATTCGCATCACAGTCTTCTAAAGCAGTTAAAGTAACTTCTTGGCTGCTTTCATTTTCAAATAAAATAAAATGTCTATCCCCGATTTTAACAACTTCATCAAAAGGATAATTTAAAAATGGTGTTTTTTCTGTTGACCAAATTTCACTTCCATTATTTTCTTCACTAAAAGTTACTTCATCATTGATAGCAATGTAAGTAGCTGACCATGGATAGGTATTACTTGTTAAATAAGATTCATCTGCCTTCAAAATATTTCCATCTGCTGATAAGCCAGAAAATCGTTCATGGGTGGTTACAGTATATAGACTTCCAAATCCAGTATTATGATAACCCGAGTTCTTTGATTTAATCAGTCGTAATGAGTCTCCTTCAAAAACATAGTAGCCATCACTTTCGCTGTTTTGAAACAAGAAACCTCCACCGCCTCCGCCGGTTCCAAAATTATTCCGCATGAAAAAGTCACCACAAACTGTTTTTCTAAACGAAGCTTGAACCGCACCTTGAACGGCTCCGTGCAAGCTACTCAGCTCTCTAGTCCAGATTTCGTTGAGCGATCCATTAAGAATCACTAAAGTCGCTTTATTAGACCCTTGAAAACCAGTTTGTTCATTATAAATAACAACAAAGCGTTCCTCGTTAATAACAGCTAGATTATGGAAAAATCCAGAAGGACTATCATACTGTTTTGAATCTATTGGATTAGTCGATGCATCTGTTTTTATAATAGCTAAGACATCATTCGATCCTGGCAAATAAGCTGCGAAGATATATCCATCTTCAAATTCAATGACCTCTTGAACAGGACCATAATTTTGAAACTCAGAAGACATTGTGATTTCATCAAGAAGCACATCGTTATAATCACGCTTGACCAAAACTCCATTTTCAACAGACAAAGTAAATTCAACAGCAGGCCCCAGATCCTCCGTTGAAACTATAGCTCCATTCTCATCGAGAATAGTTTCTTGTAGGTTGTTATTATTATTGGAAACTACACGTAAACTTCCATTAGACAGATATTCAGAGCATTCAATTTGACCATTGGCAAAAGTAGTGGTACAGATTGTTCCTGAATTTTCATTAATATTTTGATTTCGAACTAATAAATTATTGCTTTCATCTGATTCTTCAATTAAATCAAAAGCATCCAATTCAAAAATTATTCGTTTATTATTGGAACCAAGATCAGTCGGAACATAGAACGATCCTTCCCTTTCAGGTTGTACACCAACACTACCATCATCCAACGTTATCTGTCCCATCAAAAGATCATCAGTAGTTTGAAGTTCATCATCCTCAGAAAGCCAGATACGTAAAAAGTATTCTGATGTAAAAGCTTCACCATTATTCGTTATAGTGTAGGAAAAAGTGGTACTCTTTCCAATTTCCAGAAAGTTGATAATATTATCCACTTCGATCGAAAGGTCGGGAAGTATAGGACTAAATCCGCCAGTTACCTTCCAGTCTTCCGTATTATTTTCTAAACATGGATTTTCCAGAATATTGGTACACGAAGGAAAATTATTTGCATAAGTATCATTGAATACAAATACTATTAAAAACAAAAAGAGGAGGTTCTTTTTAAAAATTGTAAGGCTGGAAGGTTCTAAACACCAAACGGTTGCAAGACATGATATTCCATTTAAAAATGGAATTTTACAGACTAAGTTTAAACTTTTAGAAAATAAAGG
>CAYXQH010000042.1:0-18193 GCA_964467425.1 uncultured Saprospiraceae bacterium | reverse complement strand
TCTCAAAAGACACTTCTGAATAGCCATTATCCTCAAACAGTCTTCCAATAGAAGAAGTTTCAGAATAATTGAGTTTGCAACCCAATGTATAAAAAGCTACAGATCGTGGAGTGGCCATTTTTTGGTTTCCTTTTTTTAAAAGAATACAAAAATAGGGAGGTTAATCGAAATAAGCGAGAAAGAATGCAATATTCTCTTCTTTTTATTTAAAAAACAGAATACACTTAAAAAGCATCTTTTACCTTCTTCCTCAAGGCGAAAAGCTCATCTCGATATTGAGCTGCGGTGATAAAGTCAAGATCTTTTGCGGCTGCTTTCATTTTTTTCTCTGTTTCTTCAACAAGTTTTTCTAATTGATCTCTGGACATATAGCCAATGACAGGATCCGCAGCAATGCTTAGTTCATCAGATTCAATATAGGCATTAGCCGCACCACCCCGGATATCTAGAATTGATTTTGAAGCCATGATTTCTTCTTTTGACTTTGAAACAGTCCGCGGAGTAATTCCATGCTTTTCATTATAAGCAATTTGAATAGCTCTCCGACGATTCGTTTCATCAATAGTCATTTGCATAGAACGCGTTATTTTATCAGCGTAAAAAATAACAAGACCATTTGAATTTCGAGCGGCACGCCCAGCAGTCTGTGTAAGGGAGCGAGCGTTTCTTAAAAAGCCTTCTTTATCGGCATCAATGATTGCCACTAAGGAAACTTCTGGAAGATCCAGACCCTCTCGCAACAGGTTTACACCAATTAAAACATCAAAGCCACCTAAGCGAAGATCACGAAGGATTTCCACCCGTTCCATGGTATCAACTTCGGAATGTATATATCGACATTTCACTTCAAGCTTAAGCATGTATTTTGAAAGCTCCTCTGCCATTCGCTTGGTCAAGGTAGTTACCAAAACACGTTCTCCCGCTTTTATTCTTTGATCAATTTCTTCAAGAAGATCGTCAATTTGATTAAGACTTGGACGAACTTCAATTGGAGGGTCCAGCAATCCTGTTGGGCGAATGACTTGTTCCACAATTAAGCCACCGGTTTGTTCTAATTCGTAATCTGCGGGAGTTGCACTAACGTAAACAATTTGATTGATCAGTGTTTCAAACTCTCCGAAATTTAGCGGCCTGTTATCCATGGCAGAAGGAAGTCGGAAACCAAAACTAACCAGGTTTATTTTTCTGGCTCGATCACCACCCCACATTCCACGAACCTGTGGTAAGGTAACATGGCTCTCGTCAACAATCATCAGATAGTCTTCTGGAAAATAATCTAATAAACAGAATGGTCTTGTGCCTGGCTGACGCCCATCAAAAAAGCGAGAATAATTTTCAACACCAGTACAATAGCCTAGTTCTTTTAGCATTTCAATATCAAAAGCGACACGTTCCTTAATTCGTTTTGCCTCCAAATGCTTTCCTTCAGATTCAAAGTATTTTTCCTGTTTATAGGCTTCATCCTGAATGTCTTTAATAATACCATGGATTCGATCTCTTGGAGCGATATATAAATTAGCTGGAAATATTGCAGCATGTTCGACCGATTCAATTCGTTTTCCACTTTCTATTTCGAGACGCTCAATTTCTTCAATCTCATCACCAAAAAATATTATTCGATAACCATATTCCACATAAGGAAGGTTGATGTCAACCGTATCTCCCTTTACTCTAAATGTTGCAGGATCAAATGTGATTTCTGTTCTGGAATACAAGCTTTCAACAAGGCTATATAAAAAAGCATTTCTGGAAACCTTTTGTCCTTTGTTAATTCTAATGATACCCAATTTATAATCTTCCGGATTTCCCATACCATAAATACAGGAAACAGAAGCAACAACGATAAGGTCTCTTCTGCCAGACAATAGAGAAGAAGCGGTTCGAAGCCGAAGTTTATTGACCTCTTCATTGATGAGCAAGTCTTTTTCTATAAAAGTATCTGTTACAGAAATATAGGCCTCTGGTTGATAATAATCATAATAGGATACAAAATACTCTACAGCATTATCTGGAAAAAATTCACAAAACTCTCCATAAAGCTGTGCCGTAAGTGTTTTATTATGGGTTAAAATTAATGTTGGCCGATTGAGTTCTTTAATGACATTAGCCATGGTGAAGGTCTTGCCAGATCCGGTTACCCCTAATAAGCATTGCGCTTTATCACCACTGTTTATCCCATCAACTAATTGTTGAATAGCTTGAGGTTGATCGCCTGTTGGTTGAAATGGAGAGACAAGTTTAAAACTCATGGTATTAAATATTAAACGATAGGGCGAATAACATTAAATGTCCTTCACGCTATCTATTAAAGAATTAACCTGCTGATAGGAAAACAATAAAAGTGAAGCAAAGTTAAAAAGGATGGAGAAAACCTCTAACTATTTACAATAAAATATAAGGAATAGAAAACCATTTAGATCGCCTTTCGTACGTAGTACATATCAATTTGCCCTTTATTTTTGGCTGCAATTTTTCCACGATAATCACATTCGAATTTATACTTAACCTCATTAAAGGTTGCAGAAGAAATATTTACTTTGCCTTCTTCACAGTTTGATTCTAAACGGGAAGCGATATTTACAGTGTCTCCCCAGATATCATAAGCAAACTTATTAACCCCAACTACTCCAGCAACCACGGGGCCGGTATGTATCCCAATTCGGGCTTCAAAAAATTGCAGACCTTTTGCGGAACGATCCTTTTTATAATCTTCTAAAAACTCCTGCATTTCTAAAGCGGCTTTTACAATCTCAACAGGGACCGTTTTTCGATTCACTAATCCGGAAGCACACATATACGCATCGCCAATCGTTTTTATTTTTTCAATGTTAGAATATTGAGAAATAATAAAATCAAATCCACGAAAACAATAATCTAACTCTTTTACTAATTGCTCCGGAGTTAGGCGTTCTGATATGGCTGTAAAGTTTTTGAAGTCTGCAAGCAGAACAGAAGTGTCATTAAATTTTTGAGCTTTGGCTTTTCCATTTTCTTTCAGTTCCTCCGCAATATTTGCAGGAAGGATGTTTAGAAGAAGTTCATCAGATCGCTCTCGTTCTTCTTCAATTATTTTGTTTTGTTCCTCGAGTTTATTATTTGCATTTTTCTTAGTTCGATATCTGGAGTAAAAAACAATCGCCAGAAGAACCATAAAAGCAGAAGCAAGCCCGGCAAGCAAAAGGTTTCTTTCATTTCGTTCGTTTTCCAATACGATTTTGTTTTCAACAGCCATTAACTCATTCTCTTTTTCCTTTAAATTAAGCCTTTGCTCCAGTTCTTTTCTTTTGAGTTTTTTATAATCTTTTTCTCTTTTTTTAGCTCGGTCTTCCGCTTCTAACTTCGCTACAGAAAGATCAGCAATAGCTTCTTCTTTTTGAGTGATTAAACTATCTGCTTCCTGCTTTTTCTGAACCAGCACTTCCTGTTTTTCAGTAAGCACTTTTTTGTCTTTTGAAAGGTTGTTTTTTTCGCGTTCAAGCCGAGCAATTTCTGCCTCCAAGTCACGCTTATTGCTTTTCATGCTATTCGTTTCCCGCTCTATTTCTACTTTTTGAGATGTAAAATTACGCTCCAATTGGCTTAGGCTATTTCCTCCTTTACTGAAATAATCAAAAGCTTCCTGATTGACTTCATATGCCTTTCTGTAATTCCTTTTTTTAATCGCCAGTTTACTTCGTTGATCAACACTCTTAATAATCAAGTCAGAGTCCTTTGCTTGTTTAGCATATTTAAGAGTTGTCTTTAGCCAAACTTCTGCATTTCGATCATCTCTTCTTTTTTGATAGGAATTAGCAAGTAAATAAGATGCTTGAGCGGCCATACCATAATTCCTCTTGTCTCCAGCAAGGTCGAAGGACTTCCTCGCAAAATCTCCCGCTTTTTTAGGGTCTTTGCTTAATAATGCTTCTGCTAGATCAAGTTGAATAACCATTTTTTCCTCTGAAGAACTCGCATTCTTTAGTTTGGTTTCCAAATCTTCTACAGACTGTGCGGATAAACAACAGGCAAAACAAAGGAAAAGTAATAATAAAGGTGTTTTCATATAACTGTTTTAATCAACAGGTAAAAGAAGAAGCGCTAATTTATGACAAAGATTCCTAATATAAAAAATTGCTTTTTGCTAATATTGTGATAATGAAGCTTATGTAGCCTTAGAATCTTTTTCAGAGGTGATTTATTTAATTATCTTGCTGTCATTACGAAGAAACTACAGGAATGTTTGATGAAATTAAATTATAAAGAATTTGGTCAGGGAGATCCTATTATTATTTTACATGGACTCTTTGGAACGCTTGATAACTGGCAAACAATAGCTAAACAATTGGCTAAGGACTATTGGGTTTTTATTATTGATCAGCGAAACCATGGTCGATCACCCCATGTCGATGATTTAAGTTATCCCCACATGGCAGAGGATCTAAAAATGTTTTTAGATGACCTTTGGATTCCCAAAGCACATATTCTAGGCCATTCTATGGGCGGAAAAACGGCAATGCAGTTTGCTGGCGATTATCCAGACATGGTTGATAAGCTGGTGGTCGTAGATATAGCTCCAGGTGCAAATAAAGCAGGACATGGGGAAATTTTTGATGCGTTACTTTCGATTGATCTAGATAAGATTTCAACTAGAAAAGAGGCAGACGAATTGCTTAAAAAGAAGATAGAAACCTATGGCGTTCGACAATTTCTCCTAAAGAACTTAAGTAGAAATAAAGAAGGACGTTATCAATGGAAAATGAATCTTTATGCTATTCATGAAAATTATCAAAATATTCTTGCAGCGATAGATGTGGAAAATTCATTTGATGGAGATGCTTTATTTATAAAAGGAGGATTATCCGGATACATTAATGATGCAGAAAAAGATGTTATAAATCAAGTTTTCCCAAATGCTGAGATCAACACGATTGAAAAAGCAGGACATTGGGTACATGCAGATGCTCCGAACGAATTATTAGATATGCTTAAGTCTTTTTTAAATTAGACTAATTGAAAAAGCGGATGAATCCCACAAGAATTAGGGATTTGGCACTATTTTTTATCTAAGTTAGTAGACCTTTCTTTAATATCCCCCGTATTAATATTGGAAAATGTACTAAACATAACGTTTAGGGCATTAATGTTTCCTTAAATCCTAGGTGATCTTTGGCTTTTTTTAGTTAAAAGATTACATTTAAACATATTAGAAGAATTATTCTATCGTTAAATGTCAAAGTAATACGGATAATGAAGAAATTTAAAATCTCCTTAAAGCTCTTTGCGCTGGCCTTAATCGGGTTTACCAGTATCGCAACAATAGATTCAGACCATAATAAATATTTCGAGATTTCTAAAAACATAGAAATCTATACCAATGCCTATAAAGAAATCAACACCTACTATGTTGACGACTTAGATCCGGGTAAATTAATGCGAATTGGTTTGGACGCGATGCTTTCTCATCTCGACCCATACACGAACTATATTTCAGAAACAGAAATAGAAGGGTTTAGATATATTACCGATGGTAAATACAATGGTATCGGAGCTATGATTCGTTCGATTGATGATTTTGTAACCATCACCGAACCTTATGATAATTGCCCTGCTCAAAAAGCAGGATTGAAAGCCGGAGATGTAATCGTCGCAGTTGATGGCAAATCTGCTAAAGGAAAAAGTACTGATGATGTCAGTGCAATCTTAAAAGGGTTTCCTGGAACGGAAGTGGAACTCACGATCAAAAGACCGGGAGAAAGCAAAGACAAAAAAATAACCCTTGTCAGAGATGAAGTTATTGTTCCTAATGTTCCTTATTCTGGAATGGTAAGCGATGAAGTAGGTTATTTGGCATTAACAACATTTACAAGAGACGCTGGAAAAAACGTAGGAGAAGCGATCAAAAAATTGAAAGCTGAAAACCCAGAAATGAAAGGCGTTATATTTGATTTGAGAGGAAACGGTGGAGGTCTTTTGACAGAAGCTGTAAACGTATCAAACGTATTCATTCCTAAAGGAGAAATGGTCGTAACGACTAAAGGTAAAGTAGCTGATTGGGATAGAAGCTTCAAAACGTTAAATAAATCGATTGATGAGCAAATGCCATTAGTTGTGTTAATCAATAAAGGTTCTGCTTCTGCCTCTGAAATTGTATCAGGTGTTATTCAGGATTTAGATAGAGGCGTTTTGATTGGACAACGGTCTTATGGAAAAGGCCTGGTTCAAAACACTAGAGATGTTGGTTATAATTCAAAAGTAAAAATGACAACAGCGAAATACTATATTCCAAGTGGAAGATGTATCCAGGGAGTAAGTTATGAAGATGGAGAACCTGTTGATATTCCAGATTCATTACGAACGTCATTCAAAACACGAAACGGCCGGAAGGTTCTTGATGGCGGAGGTGTAAAGCCAGACATTCCAGTGAAAGAACATTTGGATATTCCAATTATCAAAGACTTATTACGTAAGCATATGATCTTTGAATACGCAACAAATTTTACACTTAATAATAGTGAAATAGCATCAGTTGCTGATTTTAAGTTTACGAAGTTTGATGACTTTGCAGCCTTTCTTCAAAAGAAGAATTTTCAGTATGAAACAAAGAGTGAGAAAGTTTTGGAAAGTTTGCAAAGAGTAGCAAAGAGAGAAGGCTTTGAAGATTCCTTTAAAACAGATTTAAAGACAATTCAAAATAAGATTGAGACAGAGAAGAAAAATGAGCTTTATGAAAATAAAGAAGCGATTACTAGCTTATTAGAAAAAGAAATCGCCAGCAGATATTATTTCCAGAAAGGAAGAATCCAAATAGGGTTGCGAAATGATTTAGAAATCAAAGAAGCTCTTGCTGTAATAAAGGATCAATCTAAATACAAAAAGCTTTTAGATCAACAGTAAAACTTGAAAGCTTAAATAAAAAGCGGATTAAATACATTAGTATTTAATCCGCTTTTTTAATTTTGGGGCAATATGGCAGTAATTTTAAATATAGAGACAGCGACAGATATATGTTCCGTATGTATTGCTAAAGAGGAAACGATCCTAGCGTATAAAGAATCGGAAGATGCATATAGTCATGCGTCCGTGATAACCTTGTTGATAGAAGCCTGTGCGAAAGAGGCAGCCTTAAAGCTTAAAGACCTTGATGCAATCGCGGTAAGTTCCGGGCCAGGCTCTTATACGGCTCTTAGGGTAGGTGCCGCGGCTGCGAAAGGGATGTGTTATGGTTTGGATAAACCATTAATTGTGGTGGATACGCTTCAGGCACTTGCAAAGGCAGCTAATAAGGAGGTTGGCGATGATGATACTATTTATGTTCCAATGATAGATGCTCGTAGGATGGAAGTGTATTTGGCAATATTCGATAGGGAAATGAAAAGGCTTGCAGAAACCCAAAACGTTATTTTGGAAGAGCAAACGTTTAGTGAGTATTTGGATAAAGGCAAGCAAATTGTCTTCTGTGGTAATGGTGCACCAAAGAGCAAGCCATTATATAGTGCTCAAAACACGACCTTCAGTGCCATTAAATGTTCAGCGAAGCATCTTGTAACACACTCTTTTGAAGCATTTAAGAATCAACATTTCGCTGACATTGCATACTACGCTCCTAACTATTTGAAGGCCCCCAACATTACAGTTTCGAAGAAGATATTATGAAAAAAAACACATTGTAATTATTTACGATTGTTTAATTAAAAATTTTATTTTTCCCTAATTATCAGTATCATTACACCTTAAAACATACTGTAATGTTTACTTTGGTATAGTTTTTGGCTCCTTTGGAGCTGTATTAACTAATTAAAAAAACATAAATATGAGAAAGCAAAAAAACGAAACCGTTATTCTGAAAAAAGGGAAAAACGACATAGAACTTGACTATTCAGAATTAAGAAAAGCGGTTTTAGTATTAAGAGCTGTTAATCACAAATTACGTCAGAGCATTATTGATTTATTGGAGGAAAATCAAAGAATGACCGTTACGGATATCTACATCAAATTACGATTAGAACAATCTGTAGCTTCTCAGCATCTTGCTATTTTAAGAAGAGCAGGAGTCGTTGCAACGGACCGTCAAGGGAAATTTATTTATTACTCTTTAGATAAGGACCGTTTATCTCAAATCTCCAGACTAGTAGAAGAATTGGCGGCTTAAGAGGACAGAACAACTTATTTTCGAATAACGTTTTTTGTTTGTGTTTTAGTTTAGATTAAAATACTATATATACGTCAAAATCTTACTTTTTATATCAGGAAAAGCTGTAAAGCCATTGGTTTTACAGCTTTTTTTATGTTTTCTTTTGTAGAGATGAAAAAAAATCCCATATTTGCTACGTAGATTTTAATTATTTCATATAATAAAACCGCATCTATGAGAAAAGCTAGAGTTACTATTAATAATGAAAAGCTTCAAGTCTCATCGGAGGTACTACGTGCTCTTGCTCACCCCTTAAGAATGAAAATTCTTGAGTTTATTGACAAACACAAAACGATAAATGTCAATAAAATTTACAATACATTAAAGCTTGAGCAATCTATTACTTCACAGCACTTACGAATCCTACGATTGGCAGGAATAGTTATTACCCACAGAGAAGGTAAGTTCATACATTACAGTATTGACTATTCTAAAATCCAAAATGTACTTAAAGCTGTAGACTCATTTTTAGAGGTTGAAAAACACTAACCAACGAAAAATTTTTGACCCCCCAATAAGGGCGATGTTAATTAAACATCGCCCTTATTTTTTTGGGCTAGGGTCATCTGTATCGTACTCTGGAGAAGAAGTATCATCTTGGTTTGTAGATTCTTCTTGCTGGTCTGGCTCTTCTTTATCGGGTGAGCTTGTCGCATCCTTGTCTACCGGGTCAGGCGTTTCTTTTTCTTTGGTATTGAAAAAGCGACGATGAAAAATTATAATGGATAACACCCCAAGAGTAATAGAGGCGTCTGCAATATTAAATACAGGTCTGAAAAATAAATAATACTCCCCTCCCCAAAAAGGAAGCCAGTCTGGAAACCTACCCTCAAACATAGGGAAGTACAACATGTCCACTACTTTTCCATGTAGAAAACTAGAATAGCCTCCGCCTTCTGGAAATAAGGTAGCAACACCGTGCTGAGAACCTGAGAAGATCATACCGTAAAATGCACTATCAATGATATTACCAATAGCACCAGCGAGGATAAGCGCAAAACTGATCAATAAACCAGTTCTAGCTTTTTCTTTGATTAATTGCCTGATAAAGTAGATCAATAGGCAAACCGCAAAAATTCTAAATAGGCTTAAAAGTAATTTTCCATAGGGTTCTGGAAGCTTCCAGCCAAAGGCCATACCTGGGTTTTCAGCAAATCGTAGCCTTGCCCAATCTAAGCCCATCATCGTTTCTTCATAATTTAAAGGGAAGCTGAGTTTTACCCATATCTTTAAAGTCTGGTCTATAAGTAGTACCAGTAGAACGATAAGCATTACTTTTGTTGATTCTTTCAAATTTTCAGGGATAATGAAAAAAAATAAGGCACCTAATTTTAAAGGAGCCCCAAAATAAAATAGTGATTACACTTATTCTAGCGTAATCACTATTTTTTTATTGTTTCGAGCAAATTCTTTTTTAGCTCGACTTTGCTTGCTTTGCTGCAATACTTAAAGTTGCATGAGGAACAGCAAGTAATCGCGGCTTTGCGATTAATTTTCCGGAAACTCTGCAGATTCCGTAAACCTTATTTTGAATGCGAATTTTTGCATTTTCCAAATGCTGGATATGCTTTTTTAATCGCACCGCTAAGGTTGTGACTCTTTCGTTTTCGGCTGTGCCAATCCCATCATCAAGTCCTTTTACTTTTGAATCCGGATTGTCTGCCCTGTCGGATAATTGACGCATATAAAAATCGAGCTCCTTTTTCGCAGTCTCTAATTTTTTAATGATCAATGCCTCAAATTCTTGTAACTCCTCGTCTGAATAACGAGTTTTAAGCGCTTTCCCATTCATAATTAATAGTTTATGTTTGCCTAATAGAGTAAAGAATAAAAACATTATAATAAATTAGATATTATAACATCTCATAATAGGCTGCAAAAATACTGATTTCTTTTAAAATTCCCAAGCGGTGATGATAGAGAGTAAATATGAGAGATTTAATCTTAATCTCTGCAAGAATGAATCACAACGTGTATTTTTGATTTCTAATTTTGACAAAAGTCTTTATCGGTATGATTGAGGCCTAAAGCTTTTGCTTTTTTATAATCCTTACAAGCCCCATCTTGGTCATTTAAAGCACTTTTAACGAGTGCTCGATTATAATAAGCTTCATTTTTATTAGGGTCAAGCTTTATTGCATTATTGTAATTCGTCAATGCTTTCTCCAATTGATCTGTCACGTGATAACACAAGGCTATGCGATAATAGAAAGTAGCATTTGGGCTTTCAGAAAGCGTAATCGCTTCACTAAAAGGCAAAATAGCTTTTGAAAACTGGTTCGTTTTATATAAAATCAAGCCTTTTAAAAAATACATTTCAGGATCATTCGGATTATACCGAATGGCTACCGTACAATCATCAAGCGCCTTTCCAAACTGTTTGATCTTTTCATATGCTTTTGCTCGGTTAGCATAAAGTGCACTTTCTAAGGGAGATAATTGAATTGCAGCATTGTAATCCTCCAAAGCCTCAAAAACATTGCCGGTGATGAAAAGAAGTGTTCCTCGATTATTTAGAGCCTTTATGTTTTGTGGATCTAATTCAATGGCTTTATTGAAATCACCAAGGGCTGCTGAAATTTCATTTTGTTTTGAAAAACAGATGCCTCGCATAAAATAAGCATTCGAGAAATCACCATTTAATTCAATTACTTTTGAGAAATCTTCGAATGCTTGATCTAAGCTTTTTTGATCAAAATTTAAGTTTCCACGATTATAATAAGCTTCGGTAAAATCACGGTTGATCTGTATGGATTTCGAGAAATCATTCTTGGCGTCCTGATATTTTTTTGTTTTATAAAAAGCAACACCACGACCATTAAATGCTTGTTCATTTTTGTTGTTTGACTTAATGATCTCATTAAAATCCTGAATTGCTTTGTCAAATTGTTTAGCTTCAAGAGCTGCTAAAGCCCGAGCTAATATTTTTTGTTCAGTATCAAGTACGGGTTCAGAAGGTTTGTCAATATTTAATGATAATACTAGATAGGTGTCTTGTTCTGCTTCAGCCATTACATTCGGAGATACCCTTCGTTCAGGGATGTTTTTCGGAATAAAGCGGTTAGGGTTTGGAGAGGCATACTCATAACTTTCACTTGTATGGTATTCGTCTTCTGTCGCTTCATAACTTTCCTCTTCCTCTTCCTCTTCTTCTTCGAAAAGATCATCTGAAAATCCAGCGCTTTCTGTTTCAGTCATAGCATATAGGTTTGACGAAAGTCCGGTATGCTGATTCTCTTTTGCACTAAGGCTTTGATTAGGTTGACTTTTTAAAAGGTCCAGACGATTTGCTGCAATAGTATCATTAGGGTTAATTTCCAATGCTCGCTCCAAATCTAAAAAAGCTTCAGATGTGTTATCCATTAAGTAAAAAGTAAGAGCGCGATTTCGAAGTGCCTCAGTAAAATCAGGATTGATTTCTAATGCCTTATTAAAATCGTAAACGGCTTCGTCAAACAACTCCAATTCATGATAAACAACTCCTCTCGAATTAAAGTATAATTCATTGGAATGATCTAGTTCAATAGCTTTGTCAAAGTTTTCGAGCGCCGGAAAGTATTCTCCGGTAACAATACGAACTTTACCAACACCATAGTACGCCCCTGCATTTCGGTAATCCATTTTTGAGGCAATCAAAAAGTCAGATAATGCATTTTGAATATCTAATTGATTCATCCAATAAAAACCTCTGTTGACGTGTGTATAACTATTCTCTTTTATTTGGAGTGCTTTGTTGTAATCTAGTAGAGCTAGGTCTGGCTCGTTTAATTTTATATAGGCATTCGCGCGATTATTATACGTTCGTTCATCTTGTGGTGCAAGATTTAATGCTTGAGTATAAAGTTGAATTGCTTCTTCAAAATCACCTGTAGCAAAAAAGACATCTCCTTTGTTAACATAAACTTCAGGATCATTAGGGTTTTGTTTTATAGCCTGATTGTAATCATGTAGCGCCTTTCGATAATTTTTTAACATGCTGGACGCCATGCCCCTGTTTACAAATAATATACTGCTAGGAGATTGTTCTATCACGTGACTATAATCCAGGAAAGCTCCATCAAGATCGTTTAGTAAATATTTTACGCGTGCTCTTTGTTCGAAAGCCTGAATATCGCTTGGGTTGGTTTTGATTAATTCATCAAAATCAAAAAGAGCTTTATGGTATTTTTCCTGTGAGTAATAAGCAAGCCCTCTATTGTAAATTGCATTGGCGTGAAAAGGATCTTTGTGAATTGTTTCCGTGTAACAATCGATCGCTTTTTCAAGGTTCCCGGCTTTATGAAAATCTACGCCATGTTGATAGAATACCTCGGCACTTAATTCCTTTGTGGATCCATTAAAAGGTTGAGCGTAAATTAAGCTTGTTGAAAAAAGTAGGAAGCAGAGTGATAATAGTGTTTGATAGGTGTTGTTCATAATAAGGACTTTTAAAACGATGCAGAAATAACAAAACACATTAAAAATAATTTTAATATATTATTGCAAAAAACCTGCCATTTTACAGTGTTTTCAACTTTCCCCTTTTCGGGAACTCTTTAGAATAAACACGAATAAATCTTTTTTACATATAAAATAATGCTAATGTTTCAAATAATGCTTTCTATGCAGGAGTTTATTTAAATTTTTAAAACGAAAAACTGTTAAATCCAACACATTAATAAAAAAGGGCATGTGTTTTGTTTAATACAAATTAAATCTTTGTTTAATGTATTTAATAGAAAAGGATACTAAATAAAGATGGATACCCTAAACCTTACTATGAGAATAGAGCTGTGAGAAAACTCTATGAGAAAGGTTAAAAGGTATTGGCATAAAGACCAATGCGACTTGCATCAATCATTGAGAAAACATTCAACGAGGTTGATGGTAGTTTTAATTGGTGATTTTATAATCACGTTAAATTTACCACTATGAGACAACGGACAGCTTACCTTATGGCTTCACTAA
The DNA here is from genome assembly GCA_964467425.1 of uncultured Saprospiraceae bacterium. Lineage (GTDB taxonomy): Bacteria > Bacteroidota > Bacteroidia > Chitinophagales > Saprospiraceae > JAHDHW01. Next base: position 5,076 of record CAYXQH010000042.1, on the reverse strand, counting down.
TTTTATTTGTTTTTACTACTACTTCTGCACAGGTTGAACAGTATATCAATACCTACGCAACACTTGCACAATCTGAAAGTCAACGAAGTAATATACCAGCGAGTATTATACTAGGCCAGGGGATATTAGAGTCTTCCAAAGGAATGGCACCTTTAGCATTGAATTCGAATAATCACTTCGGCATCAAATGCAAAAGTGATTGGACAGGACAAAAATATTTCCACTTTGATGATGATGAGGATGAAAATGGCAGACTAGTAAAATCTTGTTTTCGAGTATACGGAACAGTGGAAGAATCCTATATAGATCATACCAACTTTTTATTAGAAAGACCACATTATCAAGAATTGTTTTCCTATGGAGTAAAAGATTATTTAAACTGGGCGAAAGGTTTGAAAAGGTGTGGATATGCAACGGACAAAAAGTATGCTGAAAAGTTAATCCGAATTATTGAAACGAATCAATTATACCGCTTTGACGGATCTGACTTTATGGTGATGGAGGCACCGTCATTTTATATTCCTCATGAGTTTTTAAAGACAGAAGAATTATCAGATCCAGTTGTATTTACTGAAGATGAGACAGTGGCACAACATCAAGGCTACACTGAGCCTAGCATTACAGCAACAACTAACTTCAATTATGAAGTTGCTATTGATGAGATGGCACCGGCAACAGAAGAAACGCCAATAAGAGAACCGGAGCAAACGCTCTATGACCAAATTGTAGAAATTAGAAATAAACCACTATTGGATGATATAGAGTTGGAATACACGTTTACGAATGTGATACCAAATACAAGTTCAGAAGATAAGAACATTCAAAACTTATCCAGAAAGCCTAGGTTTAGCGGAGCGGCAGGACCAAGATAAAATAGGAAATGTAGTAAAAGTAAAAGCCAGATTATGACTTTCATAATCTGGCTTTTACTTCGGTTGAATCCCAAAAAGAAACATTAAGATGCTTCACCTTCGTCAACAGGCGATTCTCTTTTCTGAAGCGGATTTGAATTCATGTCTTTAAAATTATATCTATTCCTTGATACTTCCATTGCTAGAAAAATAGCTTGTCGGAAAGAAGAAGCATTAGCTTTGTTTTGCCCAGCAATCTCATATGCGGTTCCATGATCAGGTGATGTACGTACAATAGGTAGTCCTGCTGTGAAGTTCACCCCTTCTCCAAAAGATAAAGCTTTAAAAGGAATCAAACCCTGATCGTGATACATTGCTAATACAGCATCAAACTTATTCCGCTGATGTGATCCAAAGAAACCATCTGCAGGGAAAGGTCCCATAGCTAAAACGCCTTTTTTCTTAGCTTCAATAACGACCGGGCGAATAATGTTTTCTTCTTCGTCACCAATAACACCTTCGTCACTTGCATGAGGGTTTAATGCAAGAACAGCAATTTTCGGTTTGTCAATACCAAAGTCTACTCTCAAACTTCTATGTAAAAGTTGTAGTTTACTAGAGATCGCTTCTTTGGTAATTGCAGCAGGAACATCTTTTAATGGTAAATGATTGGTAACGACTCCAACACGTAAATTGTCGTTGACCATAAACATCAAGCTTTCTTTTACATCGAAAGCATCTGTCAAAAATTCTGTATGACCAGGATATTCGAAATTGGCACTTTGCATCGCCTTTTTATTAATAGGCGCAGTAACCAAAGCATCTATGTATCCGTTTTTTAAATCAATAACTGCTTGCTCTAAAGATATCTTTGCATACTTCCCACTAGTATCTGATAATTTTCCAAGTGTGATACTCACATCGTCTTGCCAGCAATTGACCACATTAACGGCACCTCTTTTAATTCGATCCGCTCCTTTTGTACTTGAAAAATGAAAGTTTTCAAGACCAGTAATGTTTTTGTGATAAGAGACCACCTTTGACGACCCATAAATTACGGGGGTACAAAGGTTTAAAATACCAGGATGGTTAAGAGCTTTGAGGATAACCTCTAAGCCGATTCCATTTATATCTCCGATGCTAATTCCAATTCTTATTTTATTCATTCTAATCGTTATCTTTTTTCATGAATCAAAGTTCAAGAAACTACCTTGATATATAATACTCGAATTAAGCAGAAAAGTTTTTTAGAAAATCAAACATTAAGCGAACACCGACACCTGTTCCTTCTTTTGTACGGTAACCATCTGCTTGTTTTAAATAGGCAGCGCCAGCGACGTCAAAATGTAACCAAGGGTAATCTGTAAAATGTTCCAAAAATTTTCCGGCAGTAATCATACCTGCGCTAGGTCCACCAAGGTTTTTTATATCAGCAATGTTAGATTTTATTTGTTCGCCGTATTCTCTCCAAAGGGGAAGATGAACAGGACGTTCATAAACGGCATGGCCGCTTTTTTCAATTTGACTTTTGATCGAGGAATCTGCATTACCCATCATACAAATACCTTCTTTTCCAATAGCTCTGGAAGCGGAACCAGTAAGTGTAGCAAAATCAATAACCAATTGTGGCTTATATCGTTTAGCATAATGTAAGGCGTCTGCCAAGACTAATCGTCCTTCCGCATCGGTATTCATAACTTCCACAGTTGAACCATCATACATAGTGATAACATCCCCTGGAGCATAGGCATTAAGCCCGGGGCGATTATCTGTTGAAGGAATCAAACCAATAACATGTAAAGGAAGTTTCCCTTTGCTGATGGCCATGAAGGCACCAACAACCGTTGCGGCACCACCCATATCACATTTCATGAAATCCATTGAATTGGCCGTCGGCTTGAGGCTTAATCCACCTGTATCGTAGACGATTCCCTTTCCAACTAAAATAATAGGTTGTTTGTTTTTAGCACCTTTAGGTTTCCACTCTAGTATATTGAAACGAGGTGGTGTTTCACTTCCCATATTGACAGAAAGGATACCCCCCATTTTCATGGATTGAATTTTCTTTTTGTCAAAAACTTTTACTGAAAACCCACAAGCTTTTCCTTGTGCTTGAATTTCTTTACTGAATTGAGGTGCGCTTAGATAAGATTGCGGTTCGTTAACGAGATCTCGAGCTTTGCACGTTGCCTCAAAAACGGATTTCATTTGACCAAATGATTTTCGGTCTGTAGCATCCGCATGGACTTTTATGCTTGTAAGCGAGTTTTTCTTATCCGCTTTATCGTTAAAGTATTTGAGAAACTGATAATTTCCCAAAACCATTCCTTCTAAATAATCTAGTGTTCGATTAATTTTTCGATGATTAATCAAAACAACAGAGCTGATTTTATAATGATTAAGTTGGCTTAGAATATCATTTCCAGCAAGTCTTACATCCTCTCGACTAATTGATGTAGTACCATTCTCTTTGAGGAAATGGACGATGATTAGCCTTTCCTGAGTTGGAAATATAACATAGGGAACCTCTTTTTTGCCTGCATTTTTTAAAAACTTTATTTCTTTTGCAGTTAAAAAAGAAGAGAAACCAGAAATTTTATTATTATCAGCGAGAATTATTAAATGATCACTGCTCTTGTATGCTGCGGTTACCGTAACTTTGGTATTCATTATTTTTGGATCTTTTACCGAAAATTTCCGCTAAGATAGAGAAATAAGCATCGTTTAAAAAATAAATCCGACATTCCGTAGATTTGATTGATTCTGAGATTGCAATAGTGTTTGAAGAATTAATCAAAAGGTAAAAGTATTTATACATTTAACAGGCAGAAAATTCAAAATTGAAAGCAAAAAAATCATATGGCCAGCATTTTCTGAACAGTGAAGAAATCTCCAGTCAGATTGCAGATAGTTTGCTGTTGCAGGCAGGCTTAAATAATATTTTGGAAGTAGGACCGGGAAAAGGAATGTTGACTAAGTATTTATTAGGTAAGCCCCAACAATTTAAGGCTGTTGAGGCAGACCGGGATATGGTCGATTTTTTATATAAAAACTATCCAAAGCTGGAAGGGAAGATTATCAGCGAAGATTTCTTAAAAGTGGAACTAAATGAAATTTTTGAAAACGAACCCTTTGCACTGATTGGCAATTATCCTTACAATATATCCTCACAGATTATTTTTAAGATGCTGGATTATAAAGATTTGATTCCAGAGATGGTTGGAATGTTTCAAAAAGAAGTTGGAGATAGGATCGTTGCTCCACCCGGATCGAAAACCTATGGCGTTATTTCTGTTTTGGCGCAAGCCTATTATGATGGAGAGCGACTTATAAATGTTGCACCGGATTCTTTTGATCCACCACCTAAAGTACAATCTGTTGTCATTCGTTTGCGAAGAAAGGAAAGGCTAGAAATTGATTGCAACCCGAAAATTTTTAAACGTGTAGTTAAACAAGCATTTAGCCAAAGGAGAAAAATGCTGAGGAACACTATGAAGGCGTTTATAAAAGGAGATGAATTATTGCAAAACGAATTCTTCCAACAACGTCCAGAACAACTATCTGTCGATCAATTTGTTCAGTTGACGAATTGGATAACAGATCGAATAGAATGAACTTTTTCTAAAAAAATATTGTAAAAACATAAACCAAAAATATTGTTATGAGCTTAGAAGCAAAAATTAATACAGACCTAAAAGAAGCCATGAAGGCAAAAGATCAAGTAGCACTTCGAGGAATTCGAGCGATTAAATCCGGCATCTTATTATTAAAAACAGACGGTAGCACAGGAGAGATTAATGAAGAAAAAGAAATTAAACTCCTTCAAAAATTAGTAAAACAACGAAAGGATTCTTTAGATATCTATGAAAAACAAAATAGAGAAGATCTTGCAGTTAAAGAACGGGAGGAAATAGCCGTGATAGAAAAATACCTGCCGGCACAAATGAGTGAGGATGAGTTGAAAGGAATCATTCAGCAAATTATTGCGCAAACAGGTGCAGCCTCCATGAAAGACATGGGTAAAGTGATGGGCATGGCTTCCAAACAATTAGCTGGGAAGGCAGATGGAAAAACAATTTCTACAATTGTTAAGTCATTGCTAGGCTAAAACTAAAAGGTGATTTCTCTGACTTTGGCAGAGAAATCACCAAAACAAGACGTTTAGCACCCCAGACAAAATAAATTTTTACGAATATAACTTTCCTTTTCTATCAAAATTATATAT
>CAYXQH010000041.1:14424-18285 GCA_964467425.1 uncultured Saprospiraceae bacterium | reverse complement strand
TTGAAATGGAACAGGATGAAAAGGGCATCATCAAAGAAATCCTCCCCCGTAAAAACTATGTCGTTCGACAATCTCCTCGCAAGAAACATTACCTTCATCTTTTGGCAAGCAATGTCGATCAGGCCGTTTTGATTATGACGATTAAAAATCCAAACCTTAAGCAAGGGTTTATTGATCGTTTTCTTTTGATGACTGAACCTTATAACATTCCAACAACCATCGTATTCAATAAAGCAGATTTATTGAGCAAGGAAGACCTAGCGATTTATGACTATTTAAAAGACATTTATGAAGCGATTGGGTATCCCGTATTTAAAGTATCCGCTATTACAGGAACCGGGATAGATCAACTACGCATTCATCTAGAAAATAAAATCTCTTTAATTGGTGGTCAGTCAGGTGTTGGAAAATCTACGATCATCAATGCTATTCTACCTGGCCACGAGCTTCGCACGGAAGATATTTCTGATTATTCTGGAAAAGGACAACACACGACAACCTTCGCAGAAATGTTCCCACTTCCTGGCGGTGGTCATATCATTGACACTCCAGGAATCAAAACGTTGGCTTTCAGTCATCTGGAACCTCAGGACATCACGCATAATTTCCGAGAGATATTTAAAGCTTCTGAGCATTGTAAATTTAGTAACTGCAGTCATCGGAATGAGCCTAAATGTGCCGTCAAAGCAGGGGTAGAAGAAGGTTTAATTAGTGAATTACGCTATGCTAACTATCTACAATTGATGGAAGATACAGAAGATCAAAATTATTGGGAACGACATAAAGACATGTAAGGAAATTAACATTTTATCCCTCTGACAACTTATTTTTCTATTCACTTGCTAACTTGCCTACATCTTTCTTACCTTTGTAAAAAATAATACTCATGTCTTATACTAGTCGACATCGTTATAAAAACCGAAGAGAGAAATTTGAACATACCAAGAAGAAAACCGGAACAGTTTTAATTCTTATCACTATTGGTTTGATCTTTTTAGCTATTTACTTCTGGCAAGAGGTCAAAGATTGGTTTACGCTTACTTTCGGATAAACGACCTTTCATTCTAAAAATACGACGGTTCAAAATATATTTATTTTTTTACCAAATTTAAACGTTGATTTTGGCAGAAAAAAGAATGGTTCACTCTACCAATATCAACAGCATTCCCATAACAGAGACGCTTTTTATTAATAAGACAATAAAAAAGCGATTCCCCTTTCTTTACAAAATCACCTTATTCCACGCCATTGCTTTTGTGATTAGCCTTTTGCTCACCTTTATAGATGATAGAACATTAAGCGGCACAAACGTCTGGATAAAGCCAGTAAAGTTTTATTGCTCTTCCTTTATTTTTCTTTGGACTATTTCCTGGTATATAATAGTTTATCCATTTAAACAAAAAACCAAACTACAGCTAGCAAATACCTTCTCTATTTTGTTTTTGATTGAAACTACAATTATCGCTATTCAAGCAGGAAGAGGAACTTTATCTCATTACAACATCTCATCTCCTTTAAACGCTATACTCTTCGCAAGCATGGGCATCTCAATTGCGGCTATAACGTTACTTATACTTTTTATTTTTTTAAAATCCTTTTCAAAAAAACTGAGCCTTTCTACACCAATGAAATGGGGCGTACGTATTGCCTGGTTTGCTGTTTTATTTTCTTGCTTCGTAGGTCAGGCTATGATTCAAAGTAAAGGGCATAATGTAGGTGTAGCTGATGGAGGTGAAGGATTACCTTTTCTAAACTGGAGTACGAAAGGAGGAGATCTGCGAGTAGCTCATTTTTTGGGTCTTCATGCTATCCAAATTATCCCCATAATGATTATCTTAATTGGAAAAACAAGAATCAAAACACAGATTAAGCAAAGATTAGGTATCGGTTTTGCTGTTTTTTATTTAGCTTGGATCGTCTTTACTTTTATCCAGGCTCAACTTGGCACACCTTTTTTAGCGCTTTAGATTATGTTTACAAAACAAATAAAATATCTAGGATTCAATGATTTTTGGTTCATAGTCCTCGGGATAATTGCCTTAGGTTTTTTGTTACCTCAATTGTTTTTTGATGTAGATCTTTTTAAACAAGGTTTTGTTTACGAATGGATCGAAGCTGGTATGTTTGCTTCCTGCTATTGGCTGGGAAGTCGTTTTATAATGATCCAATTAAGAAAACGCTATCCTAATTTTGACCAGACTAAAAAGCGGTTAATTTTATCCATTATCTGGTGTTCTGTTTTTGTAACAATTACTGGAATAATCATTTCTCCGTTAATCATTGGATTTGCAATTTACCTCAATTGGGGAACTTATGAACCCACTACGCTGGAGGGTTTTGGTGCTACTTTTACGGCTACTTTTTTCATCTTAGCTGTTTACGAATCGATTTGGTATTACAGCCAACTTAAAAAATCTATTCAAGAGCAAGAACAGGAAAAAGTTGCACATATTCAAAGTCAATTAGACGGCTTACGTAACCAGGTAAATCCACATTTTTTATTCAATAGTCTCAACACCCTCAATCACATCGTTGAATACGAAGAAAAGGCCGTTGCCAAAAATTTCATCAATCAACTTTCTAAAGTATATCGATATATTCTGGACAGTCGTGAAGAGTCGACCATTCTACTTGGAGAAGAGCTTGAATTTGTAGAAGCTTATATCGCCATCCAAAAAGAGCGTTTTTTAGAAAACCTAAAAGTTGAGATCAATGTACCGAAGGCTTTATTAACTAAGAAAATTATCCCGCTCAGCTTACAATTGCTGATCGAAAATGCCATAAAACACAATATCATTTCAAGTAAAAAACCCTTACAGATTGAAATTGGTATTGACCAATCAACCGAATGTATTTTTGTGAAAAACAACATACAGAAAAAGAAAAAAGTATTGCATTCTACAAAGGTCGGCTTACAGAATATTAAAGAACGGTACAAATTATTGGCCTTCGAAAAACCTGTGCTGATAAAAGAGGACCAGGTCAAATTTCAAGTATCACTCCCTTTGCTAAACTAAAATTGACATGAACGTTTTAATTATAGAAGATGAAATCAGAGCATCTCAACAACTAGAGACCATGTTGGAAAAGCTTTTCCCTGGCACAGAAGTCTTAGCATCTATCGAAAGCGTAGAAGATAGCGTCGAATGGCTTCAGAATAATGATGAACCGGATTTAATCTTTATGGATATCCAGCTTGCTGATGGCTTAAGCTTTGAAATTTTTCAACTCACCGAAGTTAAAGCACCTGTTATATTCACTACCGCATTTGACCAATATTCTATAAAAGCATTTAAAGTAAATAGTATTGACTACTTGCTTAAACCTATTCAGGAAAAAGATTTAGCCCAGGGAGTAGAGAAGTATAAGAATCTATATGCTAATCAAAAAGACTCCAGCATTGATGCGCTTACTATTGAAAAACTCATCAACAATCTGGTTCCTGATAAATCTCGAAAACGTTTTATTGTAAAAGAAGGGACCTCCATGACTTTTGTTCAAATCGAAGATATTGCCTATTTCTATTCAGAACAAGGCCTCTCTTTTTTGGTGACGCATCACAATAAGCGATATATTGTCGATATGACGCTAGATACCATTGAAAAGGATATTTCTCCTAATGATTTTAGTCGGATCAACCGTAGTCAAATCGTTCATATTCAATCTATTCTAAAAATTCATCCTTATTTCAATCATCGATTAAAATTAGATATCAAAGGAAACTCAAATCAGGAATTCATCGTCAGCCGAAAAAGAGCCACTCCTTTCAAAGAATGGGTGAATCAATAAGGTTTTTATTATTCTTTGAAACTACGTTTTGCTCATAGAAAACGTCATTCGGTTTTTGTTATTCGTGCTCTC
>CAYXQH010000041.1:0-14324 GCA_964467425.1 uncultured Saprospiraceae bacterium | reverse complement strand
CTCTCATCCGTATATCCCTGTGCATTTCATCTTCAAAAAACGACACTTCACAGGAAATACATTTTAATAGCATTCATTTAGCTGCATCTTGCAAGTGCAATCATTAAAAATTCACTTTTTAAAAAATATGTTATGAAAAAGTTTTATTTCCTTCTCATCGTAAGTCTTTTCAGCCTGACCCTAAAAGCTCAAAGTATTACACAGTCTGTAAAAGGACAAATTATTGACAAGCAATCTGAAATCCCAATAATTGGTGCAGCAATTCAATGGATCAATGAAGAACAAACCATTGGCGCGGTAACAGATATTGACGGATATTTTAAATTAGAAAACATTCCTGTTGGACGACAAGCCTTTATGGTATCCTATCTGGGTTACGAAACCATCACGCTTCCAAATGTAGAAATTACTGCTGGAAAAGAGGTCTTCCTGAATATCAGTATGGTAGAGTCTGTTCAGCAATTAAATGAAATTGTCGTCACGGCTAAAGTAGCTAAAGATAGAGCCATAAATGAATTAGCTGCTGTTTCCACCAGAACCTTCAGTTTAGAAGAGGTAAACCGATATTCTGGTGGAAGAAGTGACGTTGCAAGATTAGCAGGAAACTTTGCCGGTGTTGCAACCTCCAATGATCAAAGAAACGATATCGTTATCAGAGGAAATTCTCCAACAGGCGTCCTTTGGAGAATGGAAGGTATTCCAATTCCAAACCCCAATCACTTTTCTACTGCAGGTAGTACAGGAGGTCCGGTAAGTGCGCTCAATCCAAACGTCTTAAAAAATTCTGATTTCCTTACCAGTGCATTTCCTTCAGAATATGGAAATGCTTCGTCTGGAGTTTTCGATCTGGGTATGCGAAGTGGAAACAAAGACAAACATGAATTTACTTTTCAAATGGGTGCCTTTAGCGGATTAGAAGGAATGGCAGAAGGGCCTATTGGAAATGGTGGATCTTATTTGATCTCTGCTCGAAATAGCTTTGTTGCTTTACTAAGTGCTCCTGGAACATCAGCAACACCTTACTACAGTGATGTTACTTTTAAAGTTGATCTACCTACCAAGAATGCCGGAAAATTTAGCCTTTTTGGTATCGGAGGTAGAAGCTCTATTGAATTTCTTGGAGACGAGATTGATGAACAGGATTTATTTTCTGCACAGGATGAAGATTTGTATGCAGATTCTCAATTTGGTGTCATCGGATTACGTCACAATAAAATAATCGGAAAAGATAGTTATATCAGAACAGTGCTTGCAACCTCCTATTCAAACAGTGAGTTCTCTGTGGATCGTTATTATAATTTAGACACGCCGAATGAAGTTTTGCTTCGATTTGCAGATGGCAAAAATAGTGAAACACGACTATCTCTTTCCTCTTATTACAACAAGAAGTTTAATTCAAAAACGACTTTAAGAACAGGAGTGCTAGTAGAGCAAAACGCTGTTGATTATAGTATAAGAGATTCTGAATTTAGTGAGGACATTAATGGCGACGGTTTTAAAGATATTACTACGATTGTAAATTTTGATGATGGCATTACTACCATTCAGCCTTTTGCACAGGTACAGTATAAATTCAATGACAAGTGGACTTTAAATATTGGAGCACATGGATTATATCAGGAATTGAGTGAGCAGTTTGTTGTAGAACCCAGAACTTCTCTTAGCTGGGGTTTTGCTAAAAATCAAAAGCTAACAGTAGGCTATGGTATGCACAGTCAAAATCAGCCTTTACCAATTTTACTAACGCAGAGTACGGATGAAAATGGTAAAGTAATGCAAACGAATAAAGATCTTCAATTTTCAAGAAGTCAACATTATGTTTTAGGGTACGATTATGCATTTGCTCCAAGTTGGAGAGCTAAAATCGAAGCGTATTATCAGGATATTGATCGTGTTGCTATAGAATCAAGTCCAAGTTCTTTCTCTATGCTTAACCTTGGAGCTGACTTCGGATTTCCAACAGATAAGGTAAATCTGGTTAATGATGGAACAGGTTTTAATCAAGGTATAGAATTAACGATAGAAAAATTCTTTAGTAATGGTTTTCATAGTTTATTAACGGCATCTGTTTTTGATTCGAAATATAAAGGAAGCGACGGAGTTGAACGAAACACCGCATTCAACAATCAGTATGTATTTAATTTTCTAGCTGGAAAAGAATTTAAAGTTGGAAAAGAAAAACAAAATGCGTTTACCATCGATACGAAAATAACAAGTGCAGGAGGTCGATTTTTCACACCAGTAGATCTACTAGCGTCACAAACAGCAGGTGTTGAAATCCGTCAGGACAACTTAGCTTTTTCAGAACAGTATGACAATTACTTGAGATGGGATTTAAAAGTTGGATTCAAATGGAATAGTAAAAAGCGTAAGTTCTCACAGCAGATATTTATGGATTTTCAAAACATCACTAATAATGAAAACATTTTCTCCAGAGAATATAATCGCTTAACGAATGAAGTAAATGAAACGTATCAAACTGGTTTTTTTCCAGACTTCTTATATCGTATTCAGTTTTAGATAGTCTTAACTTGAATAGAACTTGCATTTGGTATTTGGTGTTCAGTTTTTCGAACACCAAATACCATTTTTTTATAGTTAAGGATTAATCTTGAATATACCGACCAAGAATAATTATTTAGTCCCTTTATATACAAAAGACAATTTGAAGCTTTCAAAATTTGATGCGATCACAAAAAAATTATAGTAATTTCTAATTTTTATTACTCACATTCTACTCCTTTTTTGTACTAAAATCTTGCTTTTTCGATTTTTATTTCGAAAAAAAAAGTTCACCAATGCCTATTGAAATACAAGTATGATTAAAGGTTAACTGGTATAAACCGTCATTTTTTTGGTACATTTTTACAATAAAATAGCAGCCGTAGGAAAAAACAAACCTTGACGAATAAAAATATATGTTTTTTCCCGCTGTCACATTTTACCATCTTAACGTATGCGAATCTTGTACGAGTTGTCACATCTTTGACCTAACAATTCAAACGATCACCAACTACTAGTCATGAAAAAAATATTTACTCTAATTTTTATTTTCACTACTTTACTTACCTATAGTCAAGAAATTTCAAGAAGTACAAATTCATCTTCAGGAGGCATTATCAAAAACGATAAAGGCTATACTGTAAGCTGGACGATAGGCGGTCAATTCTCTCAAATGGTTAAAGAAGGCCATCATCTTACTGAAGGATTCCAACAAGGAAATTTCAAGAAGACCTCTTTACCTGAAGAAACAATTGAAATAGTTGAAAATCCTAAAACGATATCGTCAAAAGAAAAATATAATTTAAGTTGCTCTGTTTTTCCTAACCCTACAAAAGGTCAACTATTCCTAAATATTGAAGCGGATGATTTTCAAACAGCGGAAATCATTGTTTATAATAAAATAGGAAAAGAAGTAATTCGAACGCAGGCTTCCGCAAAAGGAAAAATTCAAATCTCTGGCATACAGGATTTACCTGCTGGTGCTTATTTTATCCAAATCGTCCCCTCTAACCAGTCTTCTCAAACATTAAAATTTATTAAAGTTTAAAACATATTTTAATTCCATTTTTTCGCTCTTCAAGTATTTTCAACATAAAAGTTCAACCAACCGAAAAAGATTAAGAAAAAATGAAAAGTAATGTTTTGTATTCATTATTGATACTATTGTTATCAATGCCAATCCTTTTGTCAGCTCAAGAATCTTTTAGTTATCAAGCAGTCATTCGAGATAGTCTTGGAAAGGTTTTACCAAATCAAGTTATAGGATTACGAGCCAGTATTATTCAAGGTCAAGATTTTTCACCATCAATTTATGAAGAAGAACATACCATAAGTACAAATGACTATGGTGTTGTTAATCTTAAAATTGGAGAAGGGAGTGTTAATTTAGGCGACTTTGAAAATATAGCCTGGGGGCTTCGGAGTTTCCTAAAAATAGAAATAGATATAGAAGACGGGTCTAATTATCTGTTGACTAGTGTTTCTGAAATCTTATCGACACCGAAAGCGATTTATGCAGAAAGAGCGGGTAAGATTGATGGTACTAGATTTGGTCTGATCGTTACTGATTTTGGTGCAGTTGGAGATGGCGAAACTGATGACACAGATGCCTTTGAAGCTGCATTAGATAGTGCGGCAATTACAGGATGTAAAGTTTTTGTACCTGTTGGAATTTATAAAATTACCCGAACCTTAATCGTTAAGGATGGCGTATCAATAATTGGAGAAGGTTCGGGAAGCGACCCATTGGAAACGCCTTATAATGGGTCACTAATTTGGTACTTTGGAAATGGTTACGCTATAAAGATAAAAGGCCATAATACTAGAGTAGAAGATGTGGTTTTTCGTGATAAAAGCGATGGAGAAGCTAAAGGAGGTATTTCTATAAAGGCAAATGGCAGACTAGTAGAGAGTGTTCATTTGTCTGAAATCTTGATCAGCGGATTTATAGAAGGAACAGGGCTTCAATTAAAAAGTAAAAATGAAGGAGGCATTACTTATTGTTCTTTTGATAATGTTCGTGTTCGTCACGGAAAAATAGGAATCCATATTGTAGAGGATGAAACCAGTTTTGTAAATTCTAATTCCTGGAATAATTGCCAAGTATCAGGAGGAGCATTTGATTATGGCGTTTATGTCCAAGGAGGGAACAATAATAATTTCAACGGTCTGATTGTAGAACCCTATACTTCAAATAAGGGGCATTTTTATATAAAAAAAGGACAGGTTTATGGGGCTGAAATTAGAATTGAAGGAGCACAACAAGAGGAGACCGTTCCATTGATTTATTTTGCTTCAAATACAAAAAATTCTACGCTTACCGGAGTCTATGCTGGAGGTCTGACAATTGATAAAGGAAATAATTTTATCAACATGAAATCAGGTCGAGCCATTCATTATAAAAATTCAAGTTTTAATAAATTCTTGAACGCTAGTTTTTTCTCGCCTGATGGCATTACAATTCCTGATTGGGACCTGGATGGCGATTATGCAAATTTAATGGTCTTAGAACCTGAGTTAACAGATAGGCATAATGTGTTGAGTATTGAGATTCCGCCTGGTGGAGAATTGAGATTAGAACCCTCCCCTTTGGCCAGACCTAAAATTAAAGATCTGACTATTTACGATCAGGTAAACTTTGGTTTTCATGTAAAGGCAAATGCCCCTAACCTAGTACATTCGTTTACTAATGCAGTAGATGGCTGGACGCGTTCAACTTTCCATAGTGGTGGTGGAGAATGGGAATTTGTAGGTATGAATTCAGCAGTGGATAGAGACCAGCAAGGGAGATTCGTACTTCGGATTGAAAATAACACAGGCAGTCCTCAAGAAATCCAAATATCGACTCCTACTTTAACTTTTGGAAATCAGTTACCCACCCTTGATGAGCCTCCATTATTTTCTTCTGGAGGACAATTGTATGGTTTGTTGATTGAAGCCTTTGGAGAGGTAGAAATTCCAACAGATGGGTTTTTGGATTTGCCGCTTTCTGCCAACTATTTTGAAGTTAATGGGACAAACAAATTATATCGGATTAATCATTTGACGGCCAATCGATTTCCTCGAGGTAGTGTAATCACCCTGTTGTTCAACAATCCAGGTACCAGTGTTTATAAAAGTGGCTATTTAAATATAAATGGCAATTTGGAAACCAGTGAAAACAGCTCATTAACCTTGATTTCAAATGGAAATGGAACATGGCGAGAAATCAGCAGGAATCAATAATTATCTTTTACTAAAATCGACATGATAATGATCGTCATGTCGAACAATGACTCGATTTTTAGTAAATGGTAGATGTTTGATTTTTTGACCTGTTGGTGTTTTCAATAAATAAGGTCGCAAGACTGGATCAAAAATCACTTTTTGAATTTTTAAACCATTTTTCTTTGCAGCCTGGTCTAAAGCTAGGAGATGTCTTGCGGTTGTTTCATAATCGATTTCTACATTTCCTTTTTTGCCTTTATTATCAAATTCGAATCGATAGCCCCAAAGATTGAAAAGATGATGTGATCGATAGTGTTTTCCTTTTTTTAAAAGTGGCGTCATAAAATCCACACTCATTCCATTTCGATGGGTCCGATGTGGTAAAAATTGTCCTCCGTTTCTAAAACCGATTTCACCAACGACAAATGTTATATCCGGGCAGGTGGTCTCACAAACTTCAAAAGCATCCAGCATCGTTTGCCGAACTTTATCATGCGCAAAGGTTCTCCCTGCCAAATATCCCGGATAAGAATAGGTCGTATAGTTATCGCCTCGAAAATACATCCGTTTTGCATTTTCAACATAACCCCTCGACACAGAACCATGAACAATACTAGGGCGGCTGTTTTCAAATAATTGAAATATATTAGGAAAAAGGTATAAAAAGAAAAATATAACAAGCAATCCAATTCCTGTGATTTTCCAAAGCTTTTTAAAGCGACCAAGTAAATACCTGATTCCAGCAATTAAGAAAAAGTAGTACGGAATAACAATCCAGTATCGACTACTTCCTTTGAGCCATTTTCCAAACGGATAAATAAAAGTCTTTTGAAGGTAATTTACAATTCGATCCGCATCCTTTCCGGCATACTTCAGATAGGTAGGATCTGAAACTATCCAATCAGCAATCGTCGGCATCAAAAAATAGAAAAGCGAAAAGAGCAAGGTAAGAATAATAACAAATCGGCTTTTTAAGATTTTCATAGAATCGATTTTCTCAAAAAATTATGCTATTAAAAAATCCGTGTAACTCCGTGCCTTAATCTGTGTAACTCCGTATCTATAAAAATACACTAAACTTAAGCCTTCTTAAACATTGCACGAATTGCCACTTTTTCCATTTGATAGATCAACAAAACGTAAATCAATAAGATTCCAGTATTCACCAGGATAATAAAAATCATTTCATCATTTAAAACGCCTCTCAAAAGGGTACTTAAAAAGTATGCACCAAAAGCTAAAAATATATAAGTAAAAATCTTTCCCATCGGATAAGGAATTGGATAATATTTTCTACCAACAATATAACTCGCCAATGCCATAAAACTATAGCAAGCCAAAGCAGCCCAAGCGGATGCAACAAAACCCCAAAGCGGAATCAATAAGATGTTAAGCACAATCGTGATCACCGCTCCCGCTACAGAAATATAAGCGCCAATAATCGTTTTATCACTCAACTTATACCAGATCGAAAAATTATAATATAAACCTAAAAACAAAAATGCCATTGTCACAATCGGAACAACATGCAGTCCTGCCCTGAAGTTAGGACCAATAAAAAATTTCACTACATCCAGATAAAGTGTAATTCCTAAAAAGACAATACAACCCACCAAAGCAAACGCTTGCCCAACTTGCGCATAAACCGCCTTAGAATCATCGCGCCTTGCATTTCTAAAAAAGAAAGGCTCTGCAGCATAATTAAACGCCTGAATAAATAAGCTCATCAAGATCGCCAGTTTAAACGAAGCAGCATAGATTCCTGCCTGCGCTAAGTTTTGATCAGTCGTGCCTGGCAAAAAATGTTTTAGCAATGGCACATTGATTAATTGATTAATCACGCCCGCTAAACCAACGACCACCAAAGGCATGGCATAACGCAACATCTTTTTCCAAAGAATAGCATCAAATGAAAATCGAAGTTTTCGATACTCTGGCAACAAGAATAATATCACACAAAGACTTCCCAAAAAGTTGGCGATAAAAATATAGGCTATCCGATTATCCGGATTATAAATAGCATCCAAACGATCCCATCCTTTTCCAATCAGATAAGGACAGATTTCCAAAAAGAAAAAGATAAAAAAGATATTGACCAGAATATTCAAGGTCTTGATAACGGCAAATCGAATCGGTCGGTTTTCTAAACGCAGTTTTGCAAAAGGAATCGCAGCTAGTGTATCGAAAGCGAGGATAAAAATAAACCATCGTACATATTCCGGATTATTCGGATATTCTAGAAAATCAGCGAGAGGTTGAGAAAAAATTAGCAATAGCCCTGAAAAGATAGCGGTCGTCACCAATAAAGAAATCGATCCTGTTGAAAAGGTATTTTGCATTTTACCCTTCTCGCTTCCAAATCGGAAAAAGGTTGTTTCCATCCGATAGGTAAAAACCACCATCAACAAAGCCGCATAGGTATACATATCCGAAACGACTCCATATTCCCCTTCTTTAAATGCACGTGTTAGATAAAAAGTTAACACCACATAATTCAACAACCTGCTCAGTATACTGCTGAATCCGTAGATCATCGTTTCGCCCGCCAACTTTTTTAATAAAGACATAGGACACAAAAATATTAAAGGGGATTAAGATAGTTAACACCTTATTTATTCTGCAAGAATAGGCATTTTCTAATAAAAAACGAGGAAAGAGGAAAGCTATTGGATGTCCCTTAATATTTTTTGGGCTTCTTTATATTTAAAGCCATCGGATTGGATTTGTTGAAGTTGCGATTTAGCAGAAGCATAATCTTCTTTTTGAAGGTGAGCGAGTGCAAGATACCAACGGCTTTGTTCGATCAAAAGAGGAGGCGCTTTTTCTACTAATTTATTTAGAATAACAATCGCTTCGTCAGAATGGCCAAGCGATAATTCTGAATTGGCCGCATAGATTTGGAAAGCATCAGCATCCGGTGTTTCTTTTGATAATGCCTGAAACAAGGTTGACGCTTCCGCATAATCCTTGGCCTGATAAGCGGCAACTGCTTTTTTAACCTCTGAAGCCATCCATTCCGTTTCGGGATTAGGGATAAGTGATCGCTGATTCAGAATCATTTTATACGGCTCAAAATTATCTGCAAACAGCGCTTCGCTGGAAGTATTTTTAGGGCTAAGGAATTGATAAGCTAATACCAAGGCTAATACAGCTGCTGCTAATGCAGCTATTTTACGAAAAGGAAAGGATACGACCTTGGCGTTTTCTTTAGGTTTATTCGATGCCCACTTTTCATCCACCTCTTTGATTACATCCCGAAGCTCATGCACCTTTTCTCCTCTCAAGGTTTCCGTTACCTGCTGATGCAAGGATACTTCTTCTCGTAAATCAGCATTGACTTTCAGTTGATTTTCAAAATCAGCCCGTTCCGCTTCTGACAATTCTTCAGCAAGGTATCTTTCGATTAGCTCATATTTTTTTTCATCTGTCATAACATTGGGTTAGTCATTACTATTTAATTCATTAAAAACAGGGTCCCCTTGAATCGCTTTTATTAATTGCTCTTTGCATTTAAACTTCCGCTTTTTAATATAACCTTCGCTGGTATCTAAACGCTCTGCAATTTTCTTTAAGGGTACTTTATCAAAAAACCATTGCATTATTTTTCGACAATTTCCTCCAAGTGAATCGAAATGCTTAAAAAATAATTGCTCCTTTTCAGATCGCTCCA
Organism: uncultured Saprospiraceae bacterium; assembly: GCA_964467425.1. GTDB lineage: Bacteria > Bacteroidota > Bacteroidia > Chitinophagales > Saprospiraceae > JAHDHW01. Next base: position 4,945 of record CAYXQH010000041.1, on the reverse strand, counting down.
AGCGCACTTCCATGTTTTCATCAAGGTCAACCGTTTCAACGTCTGTCAAAGGTGTCACCTGATTTTGTTTGTTGCGCAGTCTGTTAAACCAAAGATTTCGGCACATGATACGAAGAAAACTTTTTAATGTACAAGTCAATGTGAAATCTCCAGATTCTACTTTTCGAAATAATGCAATTAAGGCTTCCTGAAAAACATCTCTGGCATCTGACTCTGATCCATTATTTTCTTTTACCCAGCTAATTACAGAAGGCAATGCCAGGTCATAGATCGCACCAATCTTTTGACTATCTGCTTTTAGAATCCCTTCCAACAGTTCTTGATCATCAACATTAAATGCCTTAATCACCTTCATATATCGAAAGTACGTAAAAGGTTACCCCAATTTCAAATGAATCTGAAAAATTCAAGAAAAAACTAGAAAACGGTATTCGGTATTTGGCTATCGGTTATCCCGAATACCGAATACCGAATACAATGATATGAAAGAAAACAGTACGTCTCTTTTTAATGATCTTCTTTAATCAAGTGTGGAAACTTTGCTTTGAAGCGATTCAAGCGAGGAATGGATACCGCTCGTATATAACCGTGATCCGGATGCTTCTTTTCAAAATCCTGATGATATTCTTCTCCTAGCCAAAATTTTTCGAAAGGCATTATTTCAGCAGCAGCTTTTTTAGGGGCGATTTTTTTGTTGACCGCAGCGACTTTTTCATCAATGATTTTTTTCTGTTCTTCATTTTGATAGAAAATAATCGACCGATATTGAGATCCGCGATCATTCCCCTGCCCGTTTACTTGCGTTATATTTTGAGAACCGAAATAGACATCAACTAAGGTCGCAAAACTCACGACCTTCGGGTCATAAATTATCTCAACTGCTTCCGCATGGCCTGTCTTTCCAGTATTAGAAGACTCATACGTTGGATTCTTAGTATGCCCTCCTGAATATCCGGAGATAGACTCGCTAACCCCTTTTACACTCTCATATACCGCCTCAACACACCAAAAACAACCAGAAGCGAAATAAGCTTTCTCCATACCCTCCTTTGTCGGTGCCACTTCAACAGGGTCTATATTTTTTAAAGCTACCTGCTTAGCACTGGCATTATCTGTATTTGAAGTCTGACAAGCCCCAAAAGTCAGGATAGAAAGGGAAAGTAAGACCATAAGATTTGTGATTTTCATATGCTAATCTTTTATTTTTTTGACGAATACTAATTTGTATAACTAGCAATTTAAAAGAAAGTTCATTGTAAAAATAGAGTATCCCTTGTTATTGCTGTCTTCCGGAAGCTATTTTTTTAAAATAAATTTCTCCTTCGTGGGGTAACCTTTTAAGATCATAAGCTATATGGAACTGTAATTAATCAACTTGTATAATCATAAAAAGACCAAAATGAAAAATACGATTCTTAAAACTTTAGCATTATTGCTTTTTATTTCAATCCTTAGTGTTGGATGTAAAAAAGAAAAAGTAGAGGAAATGGAAGAGATAGAGACTATTTCTTTTCAATCTGTCATTGACGCTGGTGGAGAATTTGCAGCTCCAGAAATTGAAGAAACCTCAACGGTCACAGACGTTTATACAGAAGACCGTGATGGGGCAACCTGGGAATGTACTACCGAAACAGTGAATATTCAAGATGGAGCAGGTGGTAATGGTGGATTCCCACTCTTTTCACCAAACTCAAATGTAATTTATCCTGGAAATATGCTGCAAGGGGGATCCCTCAATCAAGGCACTCCTGATATCATAGCTGTAGAAAGAGCTGGCGGTAAAATATCAACGGATGTTGTTGATGGAAATATTCAATCTTCTTTTGAAGTTGATGAAATTTCAAAATCAAATGTTACAGATGCCATCAACAATATTATAGGAGGAAGTACTGGAGTAGTACCTGCAAACTTTAGCATGGTCGTCAAAAACATTCAAAGCCGAGAACAGTTCGCACTTGAACTGGGCGTTGACGTTAACTCTACTTTTGTTGATCTGGAATCAAAATTAAATTATAGTTCTGTGTCTGAAAAAAACACCTTTGTGATCAACCTTAATCAAAGTTTTTATACCATGAGCTATGATATTCCAACATCCTTGGATGATTTATTTGCTCCTTCTGTCACTCCAGAAGATTTGGAAAGATACGTAGGCCCCAATAATCCAGCAACCTATATTTCGGATGTAACTTATGGAAGAATATTTTATATGCTAGTGTCATCCTCTTCTTCTTCTACAGAAATAGATGCTGCAATCAATGCTTCCTTTAATGGTGTCGCAACAGATGTTGATGCTAATATAGAAACAAGTTATCTCAATGAATTAGATGAATTAACCATCACCGTTTTTGCTTATGGAGGAGATGCAAACACCTCATTGCTCACAGTAGGCACTACCGATCTAGGTGAACTAGCGGGGCTTTTGGCAGAAAGTTCAAATATTCAATCAGGTAAGCCAATTTCTTATGTGGTTCGAAGTGTTTATAATAACCAAATTGTAAGCACTCAATTAGCGACGACTTATGATGTGACGAATTGTTCACCGACAGGAGCAGATGGAGCACCTCCTTATACAGAGCATTGGACAGGAAATGTAGTCTCTACTTTTGGAGCTGTTGGAGCGGCTTATAATTCTACAGGAACAGAATTTATTTTAATCAATAAAACAGGTGACCAGTTTTTAAGAAGTAATACCGGAACCTTAGAGGGACCATTTCCAATTGATCAATTAGGAAATGAGGCCTGTCCATTTGATGCTATAGGCGCAGCGTGTAATTTAGAAGGAAATCAAAATGGAGATTTAACGATTCAGGCATTTGATGCTTCAGGAACGATGTATGCTTACTTATTAGGTAATAATAATTGGACAGATCCTGAACCGATTTCAAGTCTGGCAAATGGGGCAGGACCATTTAACTTAGCAGGAATTGGTGCTGCTGCGTTTAGGTCAAAAGATCCTCTAGGCCCTTCGACAAGAACTGTATTTAATAAAGAAGGTACTGATTATTCGGTCTACAATAATAATCCACAAGGGTTCAGTCAAGTATTTGGACTATGGGAATGGGGAGATGATAATAGCGTAACTGAACATTTTACTGGCGTAGGTGCAGCTATAGGATTTTACGTAGGGAATGATTTGTTTCGGATTCTATTTAATGATGCAGGAACGAAATATATGGTTTATGGAAACGTAAACGGGACAAGTAGCACAGATTTAATTGGACCATTTGACTTGTAATCGCCTAGCTTGTGAGGTTTCATGCTTAAATTTTAGAAAAGTGTGAAACCTCACAACAAATCAAAAGTGCTGCAAAAAAATGGCCTCGAAACAAAGACAAAAGACAATGTCAAAGAATACCTCAAAACAATTATTCTATGGCATGCTAAACTTTCAAAGTTTTGTATACGTATCTAAGGTTGAAACCGTACATTTAAGTGTTGAATAAAAATCAATGAAAACAAGCCTCAAAAAACCAATACTTTTTTTGACCTTTATTTTTTTTGGTCACGCTATGGGTCATGCACAGCACGACACCATTAAGGCGAATACTTTACTGGACAAAGCATTGGATTTTTATTATGAAGGCGAATATACAGCTGCTAGAAAACCATTAAAAAAAGCTCTGTCACTTCGTGAAAAACACTTTCCTGAAAATCATGTCAAAATCGAAGATGTATATTATTGGTTAGGAGCTAATGAACAAGGTCTAAGAGATAATGAAAAATCTATTTTTTATTATCAGAAAGGTCTTGATATTGCTATCCATCGAAAAGGGCCCAACAGTGTTGTTGTCGGAGATTTTTACATGGAAATGGCAAATACCCTGGATCAACAATACAAAGTAGATCAGGCAAAAGAATACTACCAAAAAACCTTAGCGATTTATAAAAAAGAATTTGGAGCAGAAAGTTCGGAAGTTGGAAATGCTTTGATGAATATTGGTTATGGTCAACGAAAGATGGGAAATTATCGCGATGCTGGAGACTATTACAAAAAAGCATTCGACATTTTTAAAAAATCATCAAAACCGACTAGCAAAGATTTTTACCGGATTTATATTAACCAATGTAATCTGCTTATCGATCTTGGCAATTATGATCGTGCTCTTGGCTTTGCGGAGAAAGCACTAGAAATTAAATTGATGCATTACGATACGACACATCCTAGTGTGTACAAGTATTATGGAAACATTGGTAGAATTTATCGAGCAAAGGGAATGGCAAAAAAAGCGCTGCCCTATTTCGAAAAGGCGTTGAAAATTGCTGAAATTTCGCGTGGTAAAAAACATCCGGAAACCGCAGGTCAGCTAGGTGAGCTTGCAGACACCTATGCTGAACTTGGTCAATTAGACAAGGCTTTAAAGCTCCAAAAGAAATCAGTAAAAATACAAGAAAAAGGGCTTCCTCCTTCTCATCCATATTTGGTTAGTGGATATGGAGAAATTGGACGGACCTATGAAGACAAAAAGGAATTTGATAAAGCTTTAGAATTTTACCAATATACCATACAGCAATACCAAAAAGCAGATCATGTCCCAAAGCATTTTATTGCATCTACTTTGCATAGGATTGCTCGAGTGCATTTTAAAAAAGGGGATCTTCAAAAAGCTTTGCAAAAAATACAGGAAGGGATTAAACATATTGCTCCGAGGTTTGAATTCGAAGAAAACGATTTCTATAAGAATCCGGATTTAAATTTGATTCAGGCCGAGGCCGAGTTTTTGGAACTACTTCGATATAAAGCCAGCTTTTTACAAGCAAAATTCGAAAAAGAAAAAAACCAAACAGATTTAGAGCAAGCGCTTAATACTTCTGAATTAGCTATTGAGCTTATCGAAAAGATTGGAAGGAGTTATCAGTCTGAATCTGCAAAACAGTTTCTAAATTCCGAAACCGCTCCAATCTACGAGCAAGCAGTGGAACAAGCTTTTGATTTATACTTGTTGAC